>DRME01000080.1 GCA_011375175.1 Deltaproteobacteria bacterium
CCCGCCGCTCTGCTCTGCGCGGCCTGTGGTGAGGCTTGCAAGCCCGCCCATGAGCCGCTCGATCTCCCCGGCTATGAAGCGGGCCTCGGCCCTCTCGTCGGCGCACTCGACCGCGCGCACCGGCTCGCCGGGCTCCCGGACAGCCCGGAGCTCACGCTCAAGCCTAACCCTGTTGTGCCGGATGAGCGAGGCCGAGGCGCCCACGATGGACGCCGAGGAGCGGTAGTTGGCGTCGAGCGTCAGCACACGGGCGCCGTCGTGGCGGTTCTCGAAGTCGAGGAACCCTTCGAGATTGGCGCCCCTGAAGCCGTAGATCGCCTGGTCCGGGTCCCCGATGGCAAAAAGCGTGTTCTCCGGGCCTGCGAGGAGCTCGAGCAGCGCCGCCTGCAATGGGTCTATGTCCTGGAACTCGTCGACCATGACGTGCCTGAAACGGGCGCGGTAGGCCGCGAGCACTTCGGGGCGCGAGGCGAAGAGATCCACCGCCGCCGGCACGAGGTCGTCGAGGTCCACGGCGTCGAGAGCTCTGCGGGCCTTCTCGTAGGCGCGGAGCAGGGGGTCGTCGTCTCCGCCGGAGAGGGGGGGCAGGGGGGGCGCGCTCCTTCCCCTTCGCCCCTTTGCGGCCGAGATGCGTTCGAGGGCCGCGGCCGGGGTTTCTGCGCCGAGCTCCGAGAGGAGGGCGAGCTGGGCCTGCCTGCCGAGAAGTCTCGAGGCGAGCCCCTCGGCCTTTACCACCTCCAGCGCAAAGGCGTGGAAGGTCGTGACCCGGCACTGCCCGGCCGGCCGTCGCTCTTTGCCGAGTTCATCGAGAACGGCGCCCACGCGCCGTCGCATCTCGAGGGCCGCCCTGTTCGTGAAGGTGAGGGCCAGTATGCCCCCGCCGTCCCCCCGGGCCGCCAGGCGGGCGCAGCGGGCCGCAAGCACGGCCGTCTTTCCGCTCCCCGGTCCGGCGGCGACGAGAAGCCTCGCCGCAGGGCACTCCACGGCCTCGCGCTGTGCCCCGTCAAGCCTCACCGCCGTCGCACCGCCTGCCGCCTTCTTCTCCATTTCTCCATGGAAACCCGATTTAACTATCCTGGGGGAAACTTTCTGTAGAAGGGCCACAGGCCCACGTTTCCCCCAGACCCCCTTCCAAGACTTTCAATACGAGTTGGTTTCCCCCTGTTTTGCTTGGCAAAACAGGGGGAAACCAACTCGCGTTAATTTGCTCTTCGAGCCGCGTTGGCTCTCATGATCGCTGATGAAACGAGGTTCTTCAGCCCAAGTCAAAAGTCTTTGGAGGGGGTATATTACCTGCTGCAGCCGCATTTGGGGGCGGTCCCCGGGAGGTTCGACCCGCAAGGGCGTAAATATCCCGCCCGGCGCGTGTCGAACCTCCCGGGGACCGCCGGACATACGAAGACCATATATTATATGGAGCCCCCGCCAGGGCCGAGGCGCTCCTGTGGCGCGGTCCGCAAAGGCGTAACAACCCCCGCCTTGCGCGGACCGCGCCACAGGAGCGCCGTGAAGGGGATACAGGTGGGGAACCGTGGGCCTGCGGCCCTTCTCCAGAAAGCTTCCCCCAGGGTAAGGAAAGGGGCGGAGACCCGCGTCCCCCGCGACCTCAGACCGGATCGATGTGGATGAAGGCCTTTTCTATGGCCTCTATGCGGTCTACGGCCTCTTCCACCCTCTTGCCTATCTCGTGGGAATCGAGGGTGGAGAGGTCCTTGTCGACCTTGACCGGTATCTCCACGTGGATGAAGTTGCCCACGTAATGGGCCTTCACGTCTCCCACGTCGCGCACGCCGTCGACTGAGCGGGCCTCGTGCTCTATGGCCTCGAGCATCCCCCTGGGCGGGGACTTGCCCATGAGGTAGTCGATGTTCTCCATCCCAATGCTGTAGCCCGTATAGATTATCCAGCCGCTTATGACGAGCCCCGCCAGCGGATCGAGCAGCGGGTACCCGGCCCGCACCCCGATTATGCCCGTGAGCGCGGCGGCCGAGACCCATACGTCGCAGAGCGAGTCGGCGGCGCTGGCCGTTATGGCCGGGCTGCCCGTGCGCCTGCCCACGCTGCGGAAGTACCAGGCCATGGCCCCCTTCACGGCCATGGTGACGGCAAGGGCGGCGAAGGCGAAGGGCCCGGCCCTCACCTCCCCGTCGGAGACGAGTCTCTGGACCGACGCCTTTATGACCTCGAAGCCCAGGATGCCGGCAAGCACGGCTACGACTATGCCCGCTATGGGCTCGGCCCGCGAGTGGCCGAAGGGATGGCCCTCGTCGGCCTCCTTCTCCGATATCCTCACGCATATGAAGACCGCCGCCGACGAAACCATGTCGGTCAGGGAGTTGAAGGCGTCGGAGAGCAGCGCTATGCTGCCCGATAGGAGGCCTGCCGCGAGCTTGAGGGCGAAGAGAAGGGTGTTGCCCGCCATATTGACGACGGTGGCCCTGAAGGCGGAAGGTCTCATCGCAGGGGAAACGTATTGCGGGGGAACCCTCTTTAGCGGCTGCCGACGGTTTCGTATACGCGGTTGAGCGTCTGGCGCGCCACGACGTAGAAGCTCTGGGCCCAGGCCAGCGGCACGTTCCAGTTGGGCTTGCCGTCGGTATAGAGCTCGGGCACCATGCCGTCCTCGGTCATGACCGACTCGAGCTTCTCCATGTAGTGTTCGGCCCTTTCGATGTGCTCGACTATCACGGGGGTCTTGACGCCGGACCAGAGACCTCTCTGGGCGATCTTGGCGTGGACGATGCACAGCCAGGCGAACCCCAGCGGCCACTGGGCCTCGTTGCCCACGGGGTTTTCGCTGTCGGCGCTGTAGTACTTGTCGCCGGGATAGCGGATGACGCCGTTGTGCCGTACGAGGTTCTCCTCCACGTTGCCGACGATGACGACCGCCTGTTCGTCGTCGACGATATTGTAGGGCCATATGAGGCTCAACTGGATGAAGTCGTAGGGCCGTGAGTCCGACTCGCGGGGCAGCAGTTCGTCGAGACTCCTGCGGCCCGTCTCGATGAACTCCTGCGGCACGGGCAGGAGCCTGTGGATGTCGACCTGGGTCTTGTACTTGTAATGGTAGTGGCCGTCGTCGTGCCACATGGTCAGCCCGGCGAGCACGGAGCCGATGCTCGAGGAGTGGACCTCCGGCCCCTCCTCCCAGACGCCGAAGTCGGGGTCCGAGTGCCAGCGCACGGTGGTGAGGTAGAGCACGATGTCGCGCAGGAGCAGCAAGGTGGTGGCCTGGTCCTCGCTTATGACGTTGAAGCCCTTTTTCATGAGGTCGCCGGTCTTGTAGAGGAAGAGGCCGAATATGTCGAGCTGGTGGTGGCCCCATTCGCAGGTTATCTCCTCGAGGGTCTGGGGATGGACGCGGGCGTGTATGACCTCGTCGGCGCAGCTTCCCGTGTAGTGGCGCTTGCGCGCCCCGCTCGTTATCTTGTGGCGGTACTTCTTGAAGATGTTGAGGATGAGCCTGTAGCTCTCTATCATCCTGTCGAAGGCGCCGACGTACTCGTTGGCGTATGTGGCGTACATGATGTCTCGCAGCCAGAAGACGTTGTACTTGTCGCCGCCCTTCTCGCCCGTGTAGGGCGAGGCTATGTAGCCGCCGTTGAGTTCTCTGAGCCTTTCAAGGTGCATGTAGGCGACGTTGAGTTTCTCGCGGGGCGAGAGTTCGAGAAAGGGCCTGCGGCTCCGTCCCTCGATCGTCGCGTCGGGATAGGTCAGGGTGTACGGATCCATGGTGTTTGTCGTCATCTTTCGTCTGCTCTCCAGGAACTCCGCGATCTTGAGTCTTTCTTCAACGGGATTCATTGTGTCCACCGTCGGGCGCCGCGCACGGGGCGCCCGGTTCAGCCGCCAGGACATTGAGCGCTCGCGGTGCCGTCTCTATCCTCACCCTGTCGGCGCAGTCGACGGGTTCGCCGTCGATGTGTATCGGACCGGGCCTGTCTCTCTCTATCTCGAGGCTCGCCGCCCGGATGCGCCGGAAGCCCCTGGCCTCTTCGATGCTCCCGCCGTACAGGAGCGCTATGGAGCGGGCCGTCTCCCTGAGGCCGGCCTGGGGGAGGAGGCAGAGGTCGAGCAGCCCGTCGTCGGGCCTTGCGCCGGGCGCCGCCCTTGTGCCGCCGCCCAGGCGCTCGGTGTTGGCCACGGTGAGGACGAAGGGTGTGGCGCGCAGCCTGTTCTCCTTCCACCTGATCGCCACGCGGGCGGGCCTGTAGGCGAGGAACCACCAGAGCGCAAGCGGCATGCACGAGGCGGCGCCGCGCCGGCCTTCCGCGCCGGCGCGGCGGTCCAGGAATGCCTCGAAGGCGAAGGATACCGACGAGAAGAAGTAGCGGCCCTCTATCGTGCCGGCGTCCACCTTCCGTGTCGCCCCCTTCAGGGCCAGACGCATGGCCGCCGCCGGGTCCCGGGGCAGTCCGAGGGCGTCGGCGAGGCCGTTGCCCCTGCCGGTGGCGACGATGCCGAGCGCGGCTGCCGATCCCGTCAGCGCGGAAGCGACCTCGTTGACCGTTCCGTCGCCGCCGCAGGCGTAGACCGTCCCGAACCCCCTCTCGACCGCGTCCTTTGCGTACCGGTAGGCGTCGCCGGGCTTCTTCGTGGCCTTTATGTCGAAGAGGCCGTGCTCGTCGGCGAAGACCTCCCTTACTACTTCGGTTATCTCGGCGGTTTTATTTCCCCCTCCCGCCATGGGGTTGACGATAAAGCGTATCTTCAAGCGGTGAACCCCTCCAGGATACACAAGTATATGCCAAAGAGCCGGTTTTTACAAGGGCGGCGATATCCGGAGGGCCGCCGGGGAGGCAACTTCCCTCCGCCGCTTGCCTTTCCGCCGCCGCCCCGTACCCTCCGGCCGGCGCGGGGCTCTTTCGGCCCGATGGTTGCAAAAATCTCAGGAAGGGCTAAACTAAGGATAGCTCCCGGTTATTCCACCGAGGGAACCTTTTTGAAAGGGTCCCCCGGCGTAATCAGCCGGCATTTTCTCGGGATGTGAGGTGCCGGATCGTCATCTGGCAGGGAGGGAAGCGGTGAAGACGAGAGCGAAGGCCCTTGCGGCGGCGCTGGCGGCCTGGGCCGCAACCTTTTTGTCGGCCGGAGAGGCCATGGCCTTCAGTATAGAAAGCAGCGCCTTCGACGACGGCGGCCAGATACCGGCGGTCCATACGTGCGAAGGCGCCGACAGGTCGCCTGAACTGGGCTGGGAGGACGCGCCCGCCGGGACCCGGAGTTTCGCACTCATCGTCGAGGACCCGGACGCTCCGGGCGGCACCTTCATCCACTGGGTTCTCTACGACCTGCCGGCTGCGAGCAAGGGGCTGGCTGCGGGGCTTGCAAAGGAGCCGACACTTCCTGGCGGTGCCCGCCAGGGTATGACCGGTTTCGGTCGTATCGGCTACCGGGGGCCCTGTCCCCCGCCGGGCGACGGCTACCACCGGTACTTCTTCAGGCTCATGGCCCTCGACGTGGAGAGCCTGGGGCTTGCCCCCGGGGCGTCGGCTAAAGCGGTGGAAGAGGCCGCAAGGGGTCACGTCATCGGCGAGGCTACGCTCGTGGGCAGGTACAGGCGTTTTTAGGGAAGCTCTGATTAATGACCCTGGGGGAAACGGGGGTTGTGACCCTTTTACAAAAAGGTTCCCTCAGTGCAATAAATCAGAGTTTCCTTAGGGTGTGGAGCCTTTAAGGGACCGGGACCCGCGTACCACCCCTGGTGATCGGAGCTTTCTCAATCGGGCCGGCCGCGTCCCTGAGCTCCTCCACTATCTCCACGCCCCGGCTCGTGCCGATCCTCGTCGCTCCGGCGCGAAGCATGGCGAGGGCCTTTTCGGCGGTGTCTATGCCGGCCGACGCCTTTACGCCGATCCGTCCCGCCGCCCTGTAGCTGAGCAGCCTAACGTCCCGCTCGGTGGCCCCGCCGCCGGCAAAGCCCGTCGAGGTCTTGACGAAATCGGCGCCGCCGTAGATGACGAGGTCGGCGGCCTCCTCCTTCTCGGCGTCGTCGAGGTATGAGGTCTCGATTATGACCTTGAGCACCGCCCCGGCCGTGACCCTTCGCAACGCCTTTATCTCGGCCTCCACGAGGTCCCTGCGGCCCGACTTGAAGAGCGCGAGGTTCATGACGGCGTCGATCTCGGCCGCCCCGGCTGTGAGGGCCTCGCCCGCCTCCGCCACCTTGGCCGCCGTCGTCGTGTAGCCGAGGGGGAAGCCCGCGACCGTGGCCGCCGCCGTGGAGCGGCCCCTGAGCATGTGGGCAAGGAGCCTCACGTGGCAGGGCGCTACGCATATGGAGGCGAAGGGGTGGTTGACGGCAAGCTCCACCCGCCGCACGAGCTCCCGGCCGGTGAGCAGCGGGCTCAGAAGCGCAAGGTCCGTCTTTCTCGCCAGTTCGTCGGCTCTCATAGATCGCTCCCGTCCGATTCAGTGGTGGGTCTTCCGCGATTATACTGCAGAGCGCCGCCCTTGGATAGTGAATTTCTCTTCAGATGGGCGGGCGGTGAAGCCGCCGCCCGGGAGGGAGCGGACGGTCAGAAGAAGCAATCGAGCGTTACCTCGACGACGTCGTCTCTGCCGATGGCGTAGAGGCGGTCGTGGGAGGGGATGCCGGCGGTGGCGTAGACGTTGACGGTGAGCCTTGTGGCCTCGCCGAAGCGGCGGCTCGCCTCGACGAGGTAGAAGCGGGCCGGGCTCGACGCATCCTGGATCACGCCGAAGAGGGCCTCGGTGCCGCCCAGGTCGTTTACGACGAGCCGCGCCCCGGCCATTACGTCGTCGTCGAAGAGCATGGCGAGCGCCGGGTCCCGCTCGTCGTGGATCCATTCGGCGAGCACGCCCAGGTCCATCCTCGTGCCCAGTATGCCGTAAAAGGTGTACTCGAACCCCGAGACCCACGAGACGAAGGGGTCGCCCTGGCCGCGGCGGTATATGGACTCCGCCTTCCAGAGCCACTGGCCCGTTATGAGCTGGAGTTCGAGGCCCGTCTGGTTGACTATCTCGTAATAAGGGACGAGGACCGGCCGCCCCATGGCGTCGCTTCCCCTGAGCAGCGTCGGCTCGCGGCCCGTGCCCCGGAAGTGGGAGAGCGCCACCTCCCATGCCCCGATGCTCGCGGCGTAGCGAAGGGCCACGTCGGGATGGGACCTGCCCTTGCCGCTTTCGAAGCGGGCCCGGCTGGTGTCAACGACAAGCGGTCCCCTGAACCTGCCGCCCCTGCCGGGAAAGGTGCGGTCCCTGAACCAGGGCATGAAGTAGAGGTCCGCCGTGCCGGGGCCGAGCTGCGCCGAGAGGCTCACCATCGGCTGGCCGAGCTTCTCCTCCTCGTCTATCCTCTCCACCAGGTCCGTCTGGTTGACCACGTCGACGAGGTGGTAGCTCTCGACGACCCCCCAGAAGACCTTCCTCGCCCCCAGGCCGAGCTCGAAGCGGTCGAAGACGAAGAGGGCGTAGAGCTCCCTCACGTCCATGTGCGTGCGCGAGGAGTCGGCGGTGTCGACGCGCAGGAAGGGGGTGAAGGCGAATATGCCGCGGCCGCCGTTCCACTCGTGGTAGAACTCGGGCTGGAGGGCCATGGAGGCGCTGTTGGGCTCCTGGCCCGGCTGGCCGGGGCTGCGGGGAAAGAGCCTCGCCTCCTGGGACATGAAGCCCGTGAGCTCGAAGGCCGTCGCCTCGGCGACTAAGACGAACGACGCCGCGGCGAGAAGCGCAACGGGCAGCGCGGCCGCTCTCCGAGAGGTCCCGCGGCCCACGGCCTCAGCGCGCCCTCCTGAGGCTGTTCCTGGTGAAGTCCCCTGGACCCAGTCCCGTGCGGAAGCGGTACCCGCTCCAGAGAAGCCTCGTGCTCTTGCCGGTCTGGTGGTTGACCATGTACATCTCGTCGGCCCGCCAGTACCTGTCGATGTAGAGTCTGTAGCCCTTGAAGGTGAGGGTCTTGAGCAGCGCCTTCTTCCTGTCGTAGTAGTCGATCTTCCTCACCCTGTACTCGTCCTTGTCGAGCCATACGACCTGGCGGGTGTAGCCCGAGTCGGGGTCCACCGGATAGCGCTCTATGACGAAGCAGTCGACCCCTTCGTACGAGTCGTCGCCCACGTAGCGGTAGGTATACTTCTCGACCTCCTGGCTTGCGATGTCCTCGTAGGCGAACTCGCTCCCCATGAAGGAGCCGGACTTGTTGGCCGAGCTTATGCGTTTTACACGCTTCAGGGCCGGCAGGTAGAGCCACTGGTCGTCGGGGCCGCTCTTGTGGCTGAAGGAGAGAAGGGCCGTGCCCTTCACGTCCCGGGGGCTCTGGAAGACTATGAGGCTCTTGTCGCCGTCGCCCTCGACCTCGAGGGTCCGCACCGAGAGTAGCCGGACGCTCTCCTGGCCGTGGCGGTTGCGCAGTATCATGCGCATCTCGGCCGTGAAGTCTCCGAAGCCGCTGTCGCGGCGGTCGGCCTCGACGGCTATGGCGAGGCCCTTCTCCTGCGGCGTCTCGGCCCAAGAGGGGAGGGGGCCGAGAGAGCACAGGGAGACAAGGACGGCTGCAATCGTCATCGACTGGCGTATCATCATTATCTTCCCTCCTCTATTTTCATGAGAAGCGGCGGCAGGAATAGGAAGTCGGCCGCCAGGGCGAGCACCAGGGCCACGGCCGAGAGAAGGCCCATGTCGGCGTTGATCGTAAAGCCCGACCTGGTGAGAACGAGGAATCCCGCCACCAGTATCGCCGAGGTGACCCAGAGGGCCGTGCCCACGGTCCTGAACGAGTACCTCACAGCCTCGGCTGCGTCGAGCCCGAGCTCCCTTCTCGCCCTCAGGTACTTTGAGAGGAAGTGGACCGTGTCGTCGACGACTATGCCGAGACACATGGCCGTCACGACCGAGAGGGCGAGCCCCACCTCGGAGAAGAGCAGCCCCCAGAGGCCGAAGGCCATGAGCGGCGGAGAGAGGTTGGGCACGAGGCTCACGAGCCCGATCCTGAGGCTGCGCAGCGCGACGACGAGTATGGCCGATATGAGCACCAGGGCGGCGGCCGTCCCCGTGAGCATGCTCTTTATGTTGCGCTCGGCTATGTGGGAGAACATTATGGACGGTCCGGCCCCGAGGGTCCGCATCCGGGGGGCGTTGTCCGCGAGCCACTGCTGGGCCCTCTCCTCGAGCCCCAGGAGCTCCTTCGTGCTCAGGTTCTCGAGGGTTACGGTAAAGCGGGTGGAGCTCTTGTCCACGTTTATCTGGTTGTTGAGGTCGAGACCGTAGGGCAGCGACATCTCGTAGAGGAGCAGGTACTGGGCCGCCAGCTCCCGCTCTTCGGGCAGTCTGTAGAAGGCCGGGTCGTCGCCGTGCATATTCCTGTTGAGCCTCTTGAGCGTGTCGGTAATGGTGTTGACGTTCATGACGCGGGGCTGCCTGCGGTACCAGTCGGCGAAGTCCGACACCTTTTGCAGAAAGGCGGGCTCGCTCACCCCGCCGCTCTCGCCCGAGTCGAGCGAGTACTCTATGAGATAGATGCCCGTGAGGTTCTCGGCTATGAAGTCCGTGTCGGTGCGGAAGCTGTAGCGCTCGTCGAAGTACTCGACGAAGCGGTCGTCGAAGGTGATGCGCGCAATGCCGCTCATTAGAAGCACCATGACGGCCAAGGTGCCGTAGAAGAGGGGGCGGCGGTTGCGCACGACGAAGTCGCCGAAGCGCTCCATGACGACGGGTCTGTCCACGGCGGCGCGGGCATGGACCCTCACGGGCAGCAAAGAGACGACGGCCGGCATGAAGAGGACCGAGTAGAGGAAGGCGGCCGTCACGCCCATGGCCGCGATGTTGCCGAGGTCGCGGAAGGGCTGGGCGTCGCTCCAGTTCATGCTCAGGAAGCCGATGGCGGTGGTGAGGCTCGTGAGGAAGACGGGCTTTAGGTTTATGCGCAGCGACTCGACGAGGGCCTCTGACTTTTTCAGTCCCCGCTCCATCTCGTGGGCCATGGTGATGAGTATGTGGATGCAGTCGGCCACGGCCAGGGTGATGATGATGGTGGGGGCGCTCGACGATGGGCCGGTGAGCGGTATGCCGAGCCAGCCGGCAAGCCCCATGGCCGTGACCGGAGAGAGGACTATGACGAGCACCGTGCCGACGGTTGCGGCCCACGAGCGGAGCAGAAGGGCGGTGACGGCCACTATCACCAGGAACATGACGGGCACGAGGGACTTCTGGTCGCCGACGGCGGCCTCGGAGAAGGCGTTGTTCATCATGACGATGCCCGAGAGGTAGATGTCGATGTCCGGGTACTTCTCGCGCATCTTCGCGGCCAGCTCCCGCGAGAAGGCGGCCACGGCCGGCACCTCGTCGCTGTCGCGGCCGGGGAGGTTGATGGTCACGTTGACGCCCGTCACGTGGCCGCGCCGGGAGACGAGGCGGTTGACGAGCAGCGGCTCGCTCAGGGCCACCTTTCTTATCTCTTCGATCCGCCCGTCGTCAAGGGAGGCGGCGTCCTTTACGAGGTCGCGCACCAAGAGGTCGTCGCCGTCGGCGCTGGTGTACTGGAAGTTGGTGATGGAGTCGACGCGAAGCGAGTGGGGCGTCTGCCAGGCGGCCTTTGTGAGCTCCTCGACGGCGGCGAGGGTGCGGCGCGTGAAGACGTCTCCGTCCCTGGGGGCAAGGGCGAAGAGGACGTTGTCGTTCTTGGCGTAGGTGTTCTGCAGGGCCTCGAAGGCCAGGAGCTGGGGGTTCTCCTTGCTGAAGAAGTAGCGGTAATCGGTGGAGAACCACAGATACCTTGCGCCGCTTGCGCTCACCGCCGCAGCGACGAGCGTGGCCGCAATGACGAGCCATCGGTATTCAAGGACCCAGCGGGCCAGTCCCTTTTCCATTGAGCGTAAACCTCAGGGCTTTCCGCTCCCGCCCGGCCGGGCGAGCAGGCTTGGCAGGAGCATCTCGACCATGCGCGCCGTGCCGGCGCGTATCTCCTCTGCGGTGAGGCCGATGGACATGGGAGGGGTGAAGCGGTAGAAGGCGGTGAGAAATGTCTCGGCCGCCTCTTCCGGTTCGCTCACGTCGAAGACGCCGGCGGCGTTGCCTTCCCTTATGACGGCGGCGACGATCTCCCTCTCCATGGTCTCGAACTTCTTTATGAGCTCTTCTTTTCTGGGGAGGACGGCGGTGACGATCTCCATGCCGTGGGGCGTGTCCTTGAAGATGTCGTGGTAGGCGAGGTTGCGCTCGAGGACCATGCGCCGCAGCTTCTCCGGCGCCGGCGCGTCGCCGGCCGAGGCGCGGCGCATGCGCTCCACGACGGCGAGCTTGGACTTCTCGGCGCAGGCGAGCGCTATGTCCTCCTTGCCGCTGAAAAAGGCGTAGATCGTCCCCACCGCCACGCCGGCGCGGCGGGCTATGTCCTGCATCGTCGTCTTCCTGTAACCGTAATGGAAGACGAGACTTCGCGCCGCCTCGAGTATGGCCTCCCTCTTGCCGTCTTCACGCTCAGCCATCGCGAATCTCCGACCAGATAAATGAACGCAATAACAATGAATATATTAATATAATATTCATTGCAGGGTGAAAGTCAAGGGAAACTTCAATCAATCGGGGGGAAACTTTCTGAAGAAGGGGCACAGGCCCATGTTTCCGCGCCGCCCCATCGTATGTCATTCGTGTGTGCGGCTGCACCTGGGGTTCGGGCCGCGCCAGGCGGGATTTTTTACGCCTTTGCGGCCCGAACCTCCCGGCCCAGCCGCCTGACGCAGCCTGTGTTGGCAGTCTTTGGTGGGAACTTTCTGAAGAAAGGCCAGGCCCGTGTTTCCGCGCCGCCCCATCGTATGTCATTCGTGTGTGCGGCTGCACCGGGTGGTTCGGGCCGCGCCAGGCGGGGTTTTTTACGCCTTTGCGGCCCGAACCTCCCGGCCCAGCCGCCTGACGCAGCCTGTGTTGGCAGTCTTTGGTGGGAACTTTCTGAAGAAGGGGCACAGGCCCATGTTTCCGCGCCGTCCCATCGTATGTCATTCGTGTGTGCGGCTGCACCTGGGGTTCGGGCCGCGCCAGGCGGGATTTTTTACGCCTTTGCGGCCCGAACCTCCCGGCACAGCCG
This sequence comes from Deltaproteobacteria bacterium, assembly GCA_011375175.1. Taxonomy (NCBI): domain Bacteria; kingdom Pseudomonadati; phylum Myxococcota; class Myxococcia; species Deltaproteobacteria bacterium. Next base: position 12,038 of record DRME01000080.1, read on the forward strand.
TCCGACGCAGCCGGCGCGGGCAGTCCTGGTGGAAACGTAGGTGGTGCGGTTGACGGCAGCAAGTAGAATAGAAAGTAAGGGGGGGCGAGGTATGGTGATGAAGGCCGCTTAGAGTCCCGGCGGGACGCCGTCGCCCGTGAAGATTCATTGGTTTTTCTTTGCTTACTTTCTTTTTTCCAAAAAGAAAGTAAGGGGGGTGCGAGGTATGGTGATGAAGGCCGCTTAGAGTCCCGGCGGGACGCCGTCGCCCATGAAGATTCATTGGTTTTTCTTTGCTTACTTTCTTTTTTCCAAAAAGAAAGTAAGGGGTTATGGTTTGATGGGGATGTGCTTGACCGCCACGACCGAGCCCTCCTGTTTTATGTAGACCACGTCGATGAGTGTGATCTTGTCTTCGACGATGCGGAAGAGCTCTATGCTCGAGGTCCCTGGGATGAGCATGTCCTTGATCACGACGAAGGTCTTGTCGTCGAGGGCGGTGACGGTCCTTTCCCTGTTTTTGTCACCGCCCTGGACGGGGGAAGAGACGAGCAGGAGTCCCAGAAGAAGTGTTGTTGCCGCTGTTTTTTTCATGGCCTGAGCTCCTCTGGCGACTGCGCACCGCCGCAGGCGGGTCCGTCGGGCGTGCGGGCCTGGGGACGGGCGCAGGATGTGGCCGGGCCGACCGGGCCGTCGGCCCGGTCTCAGTCGGCGCCCTTTCTGATGAAAGTGGGGGTGTCGAGATACTCCTCGAGCTGTGCCTGGTCCATGTCGGCCGGAAGGGCGCCGGAGGTGACGCTGCGGGCGACCCTTCTGGCCGGTCGGACACCGCCGGCCAGGGGTTCGACCACCTTGCGGTCGGCAACGACGGCCTTCTTGGGCTTGGGTCCGGGGGTGTCGGCGTCGCCTATGACGAGCGCCTGGGGGAACTTGTCCCTGAGCAGGCCTTCCTGCTGGTTCCGGCCGAAGCCGGTGGCGATGACCGTTACCCGGATCTCTTCGCCGAGGCTCTCGTCGATGACGGCCCCGAAGATTATCTGGGCGTCGTCGTGGGCCTCGTCGTGGATGAGGGTTGAGGCCTCGTGTATGTCGTGGATGGACATCTCGGCGGAGCCGGTGATGTTTATGAGCACGCCCCTTGCACCGTTTATGGATATGTCCTCGAGCAGGGGGCTTGAGATGGCCCGGCGCGCCGCCTCCTGGGCCTTGTTCTCTCCGCTCGCCGTGCCTATGCCCATTATGGCCTGGCCCATCTCGCTCATGATGGTGCGCACGTCGGCGAAGTCGACGTTGACGAGGCCGTGGATGTTGATGACGTCGGAGATGCCGCGCACGGCGTGCAGGAGCACCTGGTCGGCGAGCTTGAAGGCCTCGGTGAAGGAGGTCTTCTTGCCCGCGACCGAGAGGAGTCTCTGGTTCGGGATGGTGATGATCGTGTCTACCACGTCGCCGAGGCGCTTGAGCCCCTCTTCGGCCTGCCGCATCTTCCTCGTCCCCTCGAAGGCGAAGGGCCGTGTGACGACGGCCACGACGAGCGCGCCCGTCTCCCTGGCCGCATCGGCGACTACGGGTGCTCCGCCGGTGCCCGTGCCGCCGCCCATGCCTGCTGTTATGAAGACCATGTCGGCGCCGTCGACGGCCTCCATTATCTGCTCTTTGCTCTCAAGGGCCGCGTTGCGTCCTATGTCGGGGTTGGCGCCGGCGCCGAGCCCCTTTGTCAGGGATGCGCCGAGCTGGAGTTTCACCGGCGCCTCTGACTTGGCCAGCGCCTGACTGTCGGTATTGGCCGCCACGAATTCCACGCCCGTGAGCCCGGCGTCTATCATGGTGTTCACGGCGTTGCCGCCGCAGCCGCCCACGCCCACGACCTTGAGTCTCGCGCCGCGGTTGAAACCTTCGATCATCTCAAATACCATCTTGCACCTCCTTATGTTGCCGCCGTTAAGAGAAGTTTTCCGGTTGCGCCTTCACCTTCACTCCCGCGCCCCGCGCTCCCGTCGGCGCCGGGTGGGGGTGCTCGGCGCTCTTCGTCAAAAAAAGTCCTTCATCCAGCCCTTCATCCTGTGGAGGAGCTTGTAGAATATGTTCTTGCTTCCCCTGTGGAAGCGGGGCTGGGTGGCGTGGTGTATGCCGTATTTTACGAGACCGACGCCTGTGGAGAAGGCGGGGCTTCGCACGACGTCGACGAGCCCCTCGATGCCCGAGGGCACGGCGCGGCGCACGGGCAGGCCGAAGACCTGCTCGGCGAGCTCACTTGCCCCCTCTATGGCCGCGCTGCCGCCGGTGAGCACGATACCGGAGCTTATGAGTCCGTCGTAACCGGAGCGGACTATCTCGTTGTTGACCAGCTCGAAGAGCTCCTCCATCCTGGGCTCGATGATCTCGCCGAGCATGGTTCGCGTCACCTTGCGCGGGCCCCGGCCGCCCACGCTCTGCACCTCTATGGTCTCGTCCTCGTCTATCATGGAGACCATGGCGCAGCCGTGTTTTATCTTTATCTTCTCGGCCTCGGCGCTGGGGGTGCGAAGGCCGACGGCGATGTCGTTGGTCACCTGGTTGCCGCCCAGCGAGATGACGGTCGTGTGCTTTATCATGCCGCCCTGGTAGATGGCGATGTCGGTAGTGCCTCCTCCCACGTCGACGAGCGCCACGCCGAGGTCCTTTTCATCGGAGCTGAGCACGGCCTCGCTGCTTGCTATCTGCTGGAGGACGATGTCGGCCACGTCGAGGCCCGCCTTGTTGGCGCACTTCACTATGTTCTGGGCCGAGGTGACGGCGGCGGTGACGATGTGGATCTTCACCTCGAGCCTTATGCCGTTCATGCCCAGTGGCTCCTGTATGCCCTCCTGGTCGTCGATTATGTACTCCTGCGGTATGACGTGTATGACCTCGCGGTCCGGGGGGATGGCCACGGCCTGGGCGGCCTCGATGACGCGCTCTATGTCGGTGTGGCCTATCTCGCCGTCCTTGACGGCTATGACGCCGTGGCTGTTGAAGGCCCTTATGTGGCCGCCCGCGATGCCGACATAGACGTTGTTTATCTCGCAGCCGGCCATGAGCTCGGCCTCTTCGACGGCCTTGCGTATGGAGGCCACGGTGCTCTCGATATTGACGACCACGCCTTTGCGCAGGCCCTTGGACGGATGGCTCCCGATGCCTATGATCTCGATGCCGTCCTTGGTCTTTTCGCCGACGATGGCGCACACCTTGGTCGTTCCTATGTCGAGACCGACGACTATGTTCTCTTTTTTCGCCATATGTCCACCACCCCCCTGCTCAGGCCTGCCCCTGCGTGCCGGGAGTCACCGGCCTGAGGACGACTCCCCTCCTGGCGTTGAGATAGATGTGCTCCAAGCCTTCGAGGCCGCGGGCCCTTGCGGCGGCGACCCTGTCGAGGAGGCCGAGCTTGCGGCCGTGGCCGCCCCTGCCGAGTTCTATCCGCACGCCGTCATCGAGCGTGAATATGGTGAAGCCGTAGACCGGGTCCACGTGGATCTCCGAGACGGCGTCGGCGTTGAAGCCCTTCCTGCGGCGCAGCAGGTCGAGAAGGTCGATGAGCTCGGTCTCGAGCCCCGGGTCGCTTCCCACGCCGTCGCCGCCACGGCGGGCCAGGGCGCCGAGACCGGTCACAACGGGCAGGTCGAGTCCGTCTCCGGGCTCGGCCCTCTTGAAGACTACGCCGTCGGCGTCCATGACATAGAGGTCGTCGAGCCTGACCACTGCGACGGGCTTTCTCTCCTCGATCTCCACGATTACGCTCGACGGAAGCCGTTTTCTCACCACCGCCCGCGCTATCCAGGGGTGGCTCTCCAGGGCCTCTGCCGCCGCCGCGGCGTCGAGGGCGAGGATGTTCTCCCCCACGCCCAGTCCGCAGTAGCGGAGCACCTCGGCGTCGTCGAGCCGCCCGGCGCCCACTACCGTTATCTCGTCCACGGCGAGATAGGGGCTGTGGAGGAGCTTCACGTAGAGGGCGTGGAGGGCCGCCGCCGAGGCGGCGACGGATGCGGCGAGCCCCAGGACCCTGGCGTAGCGGAGAAGCGGCGCCATACGCTGCGCAAGCGTCTTCTTTCTCCTGAACCTGTTGCCTTTCCTTCTCCTCATGACGCTGCGTAAGGCGGTTTCGGTCCGGCGCGGCCCTCGAGGGCCGCGCCGGCCAGGATTCGCTCCACGAGCTCGTCGTAGCTCATGCCGGCCTCCTCGGCCGCCATGGGCAGAAGGCTCGTCTCGGTCATGCCCGGCACGGTATTAACCTCCAGCACCGTGGGGCCGTCGCCTGCGAGTATCATGTCCACCCTGGCCGCGCCGCGGCAGCCCAGCGCCCTGTAGGTCCTGACGGCGAGGCGTCTTACGGCCCGCTGCGCCGCGGCCCCTATCCTTGCGGGCACGAAGTACTCGCTTTTGCCCTTCACGTACTTGGACTCGTAGTCGAAGAGCTCTCCCGAGGGACGTATCTCCACAACGGGGAGCGCCTCGCCGTCGAGCACCGCCGCCGTCAGCTCCCGGCCCTCCACGAAAGACTCGATCATGACGGGGCCGTAGCGAAGCGCCTCCTTCACGGCCCCTTCCAGGCCGCGGCGGCTTCTGACCACCGCGATGCCCTTCGAGGAGCCCTGGGCCACGGGCTTTACGACGAGCGGGAGCTTGAGCCCCCGCGGTATGGAGAGGGAGCCCCCCCGTTCCACCACCGTGAAGGGCGGCGTTTCTATGGAGTAGCTCGAGAGTATCCGCTTTGCGAGGGCCTTGTCCATGGCCACGGCGCTCGCCCTGACGCCGGAGCCCGTGTAGGGTATGGCCATGACCTCGAGCAGCCCCTGTACCGAGCCGTCTTCTCCGAGGCCGCCGTGGAGGGCCACGAAGGCCCGCTTCGCGCCGGCCCTGCGCAGCTTGGCGGCCGTGTTCCTGTCGGCGTCGACGGCCGCGACCCTGTAGCCGCGCCTCGAGAGGGCCTCCATGACGGCCCTGCCGCTGCGAAGCGATATCTCGCGCTCGGCCGACTCTCCGCCCATCAGGACCGCCGTGACGTCCTCCCTCCCTTGGCGGGCCGCCGCGTCTTCGCTCACCGCTCCGCCCACTTTCAGTCGTCCTCGCCTATGACCCGTATCTCGGGCTCGAGCACGACGCCCGAGTTCCTGTAGACGCGGTCCCGCGCCATGGCCATGAGCGAGAGCACGTCCCTTGCCAGCGCGCCGCCGGTGTTTATGATGTAGTTTGCGTGGACCTCCCATATGCGGGCCCCGCCCGATGCCGTGCCCTTGAGGCCGGCCTCCTCGATGAGCCTGCCGGCATGGTCGCCCGGCGGGTTCTTGAAGATCGAGCCGGCGCAGGGGTGGCGCACGGGGGCCGAGGACCTGCGCCGCTCGGCGAAGGCGGCCATGCGCTCCCTTATCCGCTCGGGGTCCCCCTTCTCGAGGGTCATGTGCACGCGCACTATGACGGCGTCGTCCGGTATCCGCGCGCTGCGGTAGGAGAAGCCGAGCTCTCCCGCGGGGATGAACTCCTTGGCTATCTTCCGGCCCGAAAGCCGCACGAGCTCCACTCCGTCCACTATGTCCTTTATCTCCGAGCCGTAGGCCCCTGCGTTGGTGGCCACGGCCCCTCCTATGGTTCCGGGGATGCCGGCGGAGAACTCAAGGCCCGTAAGCCCGCGCTCGCGGGCCGCGGCGGCGATCTCCTGGAGCTTAACACCCGACCCTGCGACGAGGACCGTTCTCCCCCGCTCCCCGGCCGGCGCATCGCTCCACGCCATGTCCCTGAAGCCGTCCATCATGTTGACCACCACGCCGCGCACCCCGCCGTCACGCACCAGCACATTGGTGCCGGCGCCTATGATGCAGACGGGAAACTTCTTGGCCCGCGCGAACTTGAGCAGCTCGGCCAGGTCCCCCTCGTCGAGCGGAAAGGCCATCACGTCGGCCGGACCGCCTATGCGAAAGGACGTATGGTTGCGCATGGGCTCGTTGAAGAGTATCCTGCCCTTGAAGCGCTGTACGAAGAGTAGGGGGTACTGCTTGCTCACCGTATCACCTGTGGAAGCTCTGATTAATTACCCTGGGGGAAACCGTGGGCCTGTGACCCTTCTACAGAAAGATTCCCTCAGTGCAATACATCAGGGTTTCCCTGTTTCTTTGTTCAGGGGGCCGCTTTCAGGGCTGCGCTCCGGCAGCGCCGCCGCGGCCCCTCAGAAGCCGGAGGAGCTCTTCTCCCACGGTCCAGACGTTTCCGGCCCCGAGCGTTATGACCATGTCGCCGGGCTCGACGGTGTCGGCCAGCAGGGTTGCCGCCTCTTCGAGCCGCTCGACGAAGGCCGCGTCCTTGTGGCCGTGGCGGCGCACGCCCTCATAGAGTCTTCTGCCGCTGACCCCCTCGATGGGCTCCTCGCCGGCCGGATACACCTCGGTGAGTATGAGGCGCTCGGCGTCGTTGAAGGCCGTTATGAAGTCGTCGTAGAGGTCGCGGGTGCGCGTGAAGCGGTGGGGCTGGAAGACCGCCACCACCCGCCTGGACCAGCCGCTCTTGGCCGCCGCGAGCACGGCCCGTATCTCCACGGGGTGGTGGCCGTAGTCGTCGACCACCATGACGCCGCCTTCTTCGCCCTTTATCTGGAAGCGGCGCTCAACGCCGGCGAATTCCTCCATAGCGGTCCTGAAGTCCTCGAAGTCCACCTCGAGCTCGCGCGCCACGGCCGCCGCGGCGAGGGCGTTGTAGACGTTGTAGGTGCCGGGCATCCCGAGTCTCACCCTGCCCAGACACTCGTCGCCGACGCAGAGTTCGAAGGACGTGCTCATGGCCTCGTGCACCACGTTGCGGCCGTGCATGTCGGCCTGGGCCGTGAGGCCGTAGGTTATGACACGGCGCTTGACGTGGGGGATGAGCCCCTGGATCACCGGGTGATCGAGGCATATGACGGCGCACCCGTAGAAGGGGACCTTGTTCATGAAGTCGAGGTACGAGCGCCTGACCTCCTCCATGTCGCGGTAATGGTCCATGTGCTCGGCGTCTATGCTGGTCACCACGGCTATGGTGGGCGTGAGCTTGAGGAAGCTGCCGTCGCTCTCGTCGGCTTCGGCGACGAGGTAGTCTCCGCCGCCGAGCCTTGCGTTGGTGCCTATGGAGTTGAGTCTTCCTCCGGTGACGATGGTGGGGTCGAGTCCGGCGCGTCCCAGTATGGCCCCCACCATGGAGGTCGTCGTCGTCTTGCCGTGGGTTCCCGCTATGGCGACGGCGTACTTCATGCGCATGAGCTCGGCGAGCATCTCGGCCCGCGGGATTATCGGTATCTGGAGGTCTGCGGCCTCGACCATCTCGGCGTTGGACGGACGCACGGCCGAGGAGTAGACCACGCAGTGGGCGCCGTGGACGTTGCCCGCCCTGTGGCCTATGAATATGCGGGCCCCGAGTGAGGCGAGCCGGTCGGTGGTCTTCGAGGCCGCAAGGTCGGAGCCGCTGACGGCGTAGCCCATGTTGATGAGCACCTCGGCTATGCCGCTCATGCCGACGCCGCCGATGCCGATGAAGTGTATGTTCCTTATCCGTCCCCTGTACATGTCCTCAGAGACCGTTGCTCATGAACATCTTCATGTAGTCGTCCACGATGGCCACCGACGCTGCCGGCCTGGCGAGCTCCCTCACCCTGTGGCGCACCTGCCTCAGCTCCACGGGGTCGGCGTAGAAGCGCCTGATGGCCGCGGCGAGGGTGCTGCCCGTGAGCTCGTCGTTTCGGAGCATGACGGCCGCGCCCCTGCTCTCCAGATAGCGGGCGTTGACCTCCTGGTGCTCGTCCGAGGCGAAGGGGTAGGGGACGAGGATGGAGGGCAGCCCCAGGGCCATGATCTCGGCGATGCTCGTGGCGCCGGCCCGGCATACCACGAGATCGGCCGAGGCGTAGGCCTCGCCCATGTCTTCGATGAAGCGGTGGAGCTCGACCTTCAGTCCCTTCCTCCGGTAGGCCGCGGCCGCGGCCTCGTAGCCTTCGCTTCCCGTCTGATGCACGACCCGGAGCCTGCTCCAGATATCGGTGAGGTACTCGGTGGCGTCCAGGAACGCGGCGTTTATGCTCGTGGCGCCCTGGCTGCCTCCGAAGACGAGCAGCGTGAACCTCTCTCCTCTGACATCCACTCTCTTGCCCATGCTTTCGAGCACCTCCCTTCTTACGGGGTTGCCGGTGAGCCGGGTCCTCTCCCGCGGAAAAGAGCGGGCCGCCTCGTCGAAGGCTATGTATATCCTGTCTGCGAACCTGCCGAGCAGCCTGTTGGTGAGCCCGGGCACGGCGTTCTGCTCCAGTATGGCGGTCTTGATGCCGAGCATGGCCGCGGCGAGGACAACGGGCCCCGAGGAGTACGAGCCGCTGCCTATGACGCCGTGGGGCCTCTCCTTTCTGAGAAGGGCCACGGCCCTCGCCGTCGAGCCCGCCGCCCTTGCCAGGGCCTTCACGAACTCCAGGCCCTTCTTCCTCTTGAGCCCCGAGACGTTGAGCAGACGGAGCTCGTAGCCGTGGCGGGGAACGACCGATTCCTCGAGCCCCCCCCTGCCTCCGACAAAGACTATCTCCACGCCCTTCACCCGTCTGCGGAACTCGTCGGCGAGGGCTATTATGGGAAAGAGGTGGCCGCCCGTGCCGCCGCCGGCCATCAGAAGCTTCACGCCCTGTTCCCCCTGACGTGTATGTTGAGCAGCATGCCGGCCGCGGCCAGGTTCGTTATCAGCGAGGTCCCTCCATAACTCACGAAGGGCAGCGGCAACCCCTTGGGCGGCAGCATGGCGAGCACGACCGCCATGTTCACCATCGCCTGCAGGACCACCATGAAGGTCAGCCCCAGCGCCAGATAGGAGCCGAAGAGGTCCCTGGCCCTCATGGCTATGGTCGTCCCGCCGACGAGAAAGATGATGTAAAGGACCATGATCGCGCTCACTCCGATGAGGCCGAACTCCTCGCCCACCACCGAGAGTATGAAGTCCGTATGGGCCTCCGGGAGGTAGAAGAGTTTCTGCATCCCCTCGCCGAGCCCCACGCCGCCGAGTCCGCCGGAGGCGAAGGCCACGAGCGACTGGACCGTCTGGAATCCCGCGCCCGTAGGGTCCTTCCATGGGTCGAGGAATATGAGTATCCTGCGCATCATGTACTCGTAGCGCGTCACTACGATGAAGAGCACCGGCGCCGCTACGGCCACCAGTCCCGCCAGGTGCTTGAGCCTGGCCCCGGCCACGAAGTTCATGAGCACCACCAGCCCCCCCAGCGATACGGCCGTGCCCAGGTCCGGCTCGGCCAGGATCAGGGCGATGACCGCCCCCGGTATGAGCACGTTGGGCAGAAAGCCGAAGGCGAAGCTCCCTATGCGCCCGGCCCTGCGTGAAAGCGAGTAGGCCAGGAAGATTATGACCGCCAGCTTCGCGAACTCCGAGGGCTGAAACCCCACGGGGCCGATCCTTACCCACCTTCTCGCGCCGCCGACCTCGCTGCCCAGGCCCGGCGCGAATATGAGCATGAGCGCCGCCGCCGCCGCAATGAGAAGGGGATAGGCCGCGCGACGGTATATGGTGTAGGGCAGCCGGCTCGCCGCTGCGAAGAGGCCGAAGCCGATGATGGCGAAGAATACATGGCGCTTGAAGAAATGGTACTCGTCGCCGAGGCGCTCCATGGCCATGACGTAGCTGGACGAGTAGACCATCACGATCCCGATCCCCACGAGCAGCACGGCGGATACGGTCACCCACCGGTCGGCGTCGTCGGCCACGGCGGCCGCTATCGTCCCCCTCGTGGTCATTCGCCGCGCTCCCCTTTCAGCTCCTTCCGGCCTCCGCCGCGGAGGCCTCCACCACCTCTTTGAAGTGTTCGCCCCGCTCCTCGAAGCCGCGATACATGTCGAAGCTCGCGCAGGCCGGGCTCAGAAGCACCGTATCGCCCGCGCAGGCGGCCTCTCTCGCCGCGGCCACGGCCTCGGCCATCCCCCCCGCAAGGCGCGTGGGCACGGCGCCTGAGAGCGCCGCTTCGAGCTCGCAGCGGGCCTCGCCGATGAGCACGGTCAGCTTCACCCGTCCCTTCACGGCCTCCCTCAGGGGCGAGAAGTCGCCGCCCTTGTTCCTGCCTCCGGCTATGAGGACGACGGGACCGTCGATACCTTCGAGCGTCTTCACCACCGCTCCCACGTTGGTGGCCTTGGAGTCGTCGTAGTAGCGCACGCCGCCGAACTCGCCCACGAGCTCCATCCTGTGGGGCAGGCCCCTGAAGGCCGCGGCGGCGCGCTCGGCGGAGCGGGCCGCCGCGCCGAGCGCCATGGCGGCGGCGAAGGCGGCCGCGAGGTTCTCCCTGTTGTGGGCGCCGGCGAGTCCGAAGCGGCTCATGTCCATGGACTCCTCGCGGCCGTCGAGGCGGAAGACCACCCTGCCGCCCTCGATGACGACACCGTCCGCGCCGGGCCGGCCTCCGAAGCCTATGAGCCGCGAGGCGGGCCTCATCCGTCCGACGAGCCCCATCACCACGGGATCGGCCCTGTTGACCACGGCGAAGTCGCCGGGCCCCTGGTTCTCGAAGAGCCTCATCTTGGTGCGGGCGTAGTCGTCGAAGTCCTCGTAGCGGTCGAGGTGGTCTTCGGTTATGTTGAGCAGCACGGCAACGCGGGGCCTGAAGCTGCTTACGGTCTCGAGCTGGAAGCTGCTCACCTCGACAACGCATATGTCGGCCTTCTCCCCCGACGCGGCGTACTCGATGAGCGGTGTTCCGATGTTGCCGCCCACGAAGACCTTCATGCCCGCCGCCTCGAGCATGGCGCCGAGCAGCGCCGTGGTGGTGGACTTGCCGTTGGTTCCGGCAACGGCGGCGACGGGCTCGTCGATGCAGCGCCAGGCGAGCTCGAGCTCGCCTATCACCTCGGCGCCCGCGCGGCGCGCCTCGTCGAGCACCCCGGCATCTCGCGCAACACCGGGGCTCGTCACCACGAGCTCGGCTCCGGCGACGGTTCCGCCGCCGTGCCCCCCGGCCTCGACCCTCACGCCCAGGGCCTCGAGCTCGTCGGCCCCGGCAAGAGTTCCGCGCGGCGCCCTGTCGGTGACCGTCACCTCGGCGCCAACGGCGCGCAGGAAGCGGGCCGCGGCCAGTCCGCTGCGTCCCAGTCCCACGACGACCACCCGCCTGCCGCAAAGCTCCTGCGCTCCCCCCGGTCTCTTCAACCCCACGGCCTCCATCGCCTCTACCTGAGCTTCAAGGTGCTTATTGCTATGAGCGAGAGTATGATGGCTATTATCCAGAACCTCACGATTATCTTCGGCTCGGCCCATCCCTTGAGCTCGAAGTGGTGGTGTATGGGCGCCATGGCGAAGACCCTGCGGCCGCTCAACTTGTAGGAGGCCACCTGGAATATGACCGAAAGGGCCTCGACGACGAATATGCCGCCCACCACGACGAGCAGTATCTCCTGCTTTGTAAGGAGGGCGAGGGTGCCGAGCCCCCCTCCCAGCGAGAGCGCCCCGATGTCCCCCATGAAGACCTGGGCCGGGTAGGTGTTGAACCACAGAAAGCCCAGACTCGCGCCCACCATGGCCCCGGCGAAGACCGTAAGCTCCCCGGCGTAGGGCACGTGCGTTATCTGGAGGTAGTTGGCGATCTTCACGTGACCGCTCAGATAGGCGAAGAGCATGTACGTCGCGGCCGCTATGGTCATGGGACCTATGGCGAGCCCGTCGAGCCCGTCGGTGAGGTTCACGGCGTTGGACGTCCCCACGATGACGAGCATGGCGAACGGTACGTACAGCACGCCCATCTCTATGCTCACGCCCTTGAAAAAGGGTATGCTCACGGCCGTGTTCATCCCCCCCATGTACAGGAGCACGGCGGCCGCTCCGGCCACCGCCACCTGGGCCGTGAACTTGGCGAGGGGACGAAGCCCCCCGGGGTCCCTTTCCACGACCTTCTTGTAGTCGTCCACGAAACCTATGCCGCCGAACCCTATGGTGACGAAGAGCACGATCCAGAGGTACTCGTTGCCGAAATTGCCGCAAAGGAGCACCGATACGAGCAGCACGAGCAGGATTATGGCCCCACCCATGGTGGGCGTGCCGGCCTTGCTGAAATGACGGGCCGGCCCGTCCTCGCGGATGACCTCGCCAACCTGCAGGCTCTTGAGCTTCCTTATCAGATAAGGACCTATTATGAAACTCAACACCAGAGAGGTGAGCATGGCGTAAATGGTCCTGAACGTAATGTACTGAAATACGTTGAAGACCGTGTGATACTTGGCCAGCGGATATAAAAAGTGATATAACATCCACCTCTCTCTATACACCCTCGCCCCGGCGCAATTTCTACCCTGGGGGAAACTTTCTGTAGAAAGTTTCCCCCAGACCCCCTTCAAAGACTTTTAATACGACTTGGTTTCTCCCTGTTTTGCTTGGCAAAACAGGGAGAAACCAAGTCGCGTTAAAAGTTTTTGGAGGGAGTCTGAGGGAACCTTTTTACAAAAAGGTTCCCTCAGTGCAGTCAATCAGAGTCTTCGGTGACGAGGGTTTTTATTATTTCTTCCATGGCTGCGGCCCTTGATCCCTTTACGAGCACCGTGTCTCCCTCTTTCAGTATGGCCTTCAGGGAGCGTGCGGCCTCCCTTTTCGACGCAAAGGGGTGGAGCGCGGTCTTGCGTCCCGCCGACGCTGCTCCTTCCATGACCTGGGCGGCGTAGTCGCCGACGGCCACCACCACGTCTATGCCGAGGTCCGCCGCCGCGGCGCCCACCTCTCTGTGGGCCGTCTCGGCCTCGTCGCCGAGGTCGAGCATCTCGCCCATGACGGCGACCTTCCTGCCTTTCGAGGCGGAGAGGGCCCGCAAGGCCTCGACGACGGATTCGGGGTTTGCGTTGTACGTATCGTCCAGTATGGTGAGCCCGCCGCTTCGCACGATGCGCATCCTCGCTCCCTCTGGGACGAAGCCGTCGAGCCCCGTCTCTATCTCGCCGGCCGTCGCTCCCAGCGCGAGGGCGGCGGCCGCGGCGGCAGCGCCGTTTGCGGCGTTGCACACCCAGGGCGAGGGGAAACGCACCCGCGCCGCGGTCCCCCTCACGTCGTAGACGACGCTGAGCGAAAAGCCATCGACCTCGACGTCCCGTACCGTCACGTCGGCCTTCCCCGGACCTGGAGAAGGGCGGAAGGTTATCCTCTCGCCCCTGAGCGCGCCGCGGCCGAGAAGGTCCTTCTCCATGCGCGCTATCCACGGGTCGTCGATGTTCACCACCCTCACGCCTCCGGTTCCGAGCGAGGCGAAGAGGCTTGTCTTGGCCCTGGCCACACCCTCTACCGAGCCGAGCCCGCCCACGTGGCCCCGGCCTATGTTGGTTATCACCGCAACGTCGGGCGCGGCTATCTCGGCGAGCCTCTCCATCTCGCCGGGCAGGCTTATGCCGAGCTCGACGACACAGGCCTCGTGCCGGGGGCTCAGGTCGAGCAGGGTAAGGGGCAGCCCTATGAGGTTGTTCCTGTTGCCCTCGGTCCTGTGGACCCGGCGTCCCGCCGAGAGGATCACGGCCGTCATGTCCTTGGTCGTCGTCTTGCCGGCCGAGCCGGTGACGGTGATCACCGGCAGCCCGTGAAGCGACCTCACGTAACGGGCCGTATCTCCGAGGGCCCGGAGCGTGTCGTCCACCACGAGAAGGGCCGTCCCCGGCGGCAGATCAAGGTGCCGGCTCGCCACCACGCCGATAGCCCCGCGCTTTACCGCCTCGGCGGCGAAGTCGTGGCCGTCGAAGTTCCCGCCCCTGAGGGCGAAGAAGAGCTCTCCCGGGCTGATGCGCCGCGTGTCGGTCGAAAAGCCTCTGACCGCCGTCTGCCGGCGTCCGCTCACCGCGGCGTCCATTGCGGCGGCGAGCTCGTCGATCGAGTAGGTCCGGGGCCGCGGGCGGACGGCTCCGCCGCTTCCCGGTGGCGAAGGCTGGCCGCTTACGGTGGCCACGGCCTCATCTCCCCGTCGCGGCCGCGCCTTCACCGTAGAGTTCGAGGACGGCCTCTTCGATGACGGCCCTGTCGCTGAAGGGGGTCTTGCGCCCGCCCTTTGTCTGCTGGTACTCCTCGTGGCCCTTGCCGGCGACGAGCACCGTATCGCCCTTCGCCGCCGCGGCCACGGCGCGCCTTATGGCCTCGGCCCTGTCGGCTGCGACCATGTAGCCCCTTCGGGCCTCGAGGTCGTCGGCGGCGAGCTTTTCAAGCCCCTTCACACCGGCCTCTATCTCGGCTGTTATCTCCAGCGGGTCCTCGTCGCGGGGGTTGTCGGAGGTGATGATGACGAGGTCCGAGAGCCGCGAGGCCGCCTCGCCCATGGGCGCCCGCTTGCCCCTGTCGCGGTTTCCGCCGCAGCCGAAGACCGTTATGATCCGTCCTTTCGTGAGGGGACGCACCGCCTTGAGCGCCCTTTCCAGGGCATCGGCCGTATGGGCGTAATCGACGAGCACACGGAATGGGAGGCTTTCGCCGCCTACGGCCTCGAGCCTGCCCGGCACCCTCGAAAGTCCTCTTACGCCGGCCTCGACGGCCTCCCTCTCTATGCCGAGCAGCGCGGCCGCCGCCACGGCGGCCAGTATGTTCATCAGGTTGAACTCGCCAAGAAGAGGTGAACTCACTTGCACCTTTCCGGCCGGTGTTGCGACGACGGCCTCTATGCCCGACGCCGTGACGGCGCGCTCCAGGGGGCGGACCCCGCCTTCTTCGCCGAGACCGTATGTCAGGGCCCCGGGCAGCCGCCTTGCAAGCCTTGCGCCCCAGGGGTCGTCGATGTTGACGGCCGCCCGCGCCGGGTCGGCCAGGAGCTCTGTGAAGAGCCTGCTCTTCGCCTCGAAGTAGGCGGCCATCTCCCCGTGGTAGTCGAGGTGGTCGCGGCTCAGGTTGGTGAAGACCGCGACGCCGAAGCTCAGGGAGTCCACGCGGCGCTGGTCGAGGCCGTGGGAAGAGACCTCCATGACGCAGTGCGTAACCCCCGCGTCGACCATCTCGGCGAGCATGCGCTGGAGTTGCGGGGCCTGGGGCGTGGTCATGATCGACCGGCGGCTCGTGCCCCCGCAGCTTGTGCGCACCGTGCCCACGAGGCCGGTCTTCCTGCCCGAGGCCTTGAGTATGGACTCGATGAGATAGGTCGTCGTCGTCTTGCCGTTTGTGCCCGTCACGCCCACCAGCGTGAGCCTGTCTCCGGGGCGGCCGTGGAAGCGGGCCGAGATCCGCGCAAGGGCGGCCCTCACGTCGGGGACTATCACCTGCGCAATGTCCACGTTGCCGATTGGAGCCTCGGCGAGGATGGCCGCCGCCCCCTCTGCCGCCGCCCGGGCGGCGAAGTCGGCGCCGTCGGCCTTTGTCCCCGGCAGTGCCGCAAAGAGCGCCGACTGGAGCCCGCCTTCGCGCGTGTCGCAGCATATGCCGCCGATCTCCGGGTTCGCGGCGTTCACCAGCTCGCACTCCATGCCTTCTATGAGCTTCTCAAGGCGCATCGTTTCTCAACCTCTGAAAGGGCCTCGAAAGGGGCCGGTGAGCCCGGCCGCTCTCACCTGAAGGTAACCGTCACCGGACCCTCGCCGGAGAGCGGTGCGCCCGGCGGCGGGAGCTGTGTTACGGCCCTGCCGCTTCCGCGCAGCTCAAGGCGCACGCCGAGCCGTTCCGATTCCCTGAGGGCCATGCGCATGGTCTTGCCCCTGAAGTCGGGCACCACCCTTTCTCCGTCCTCTCCCTGGAAGCGGACCTCGTAGCGGCGGTCGCGGCGGGTGTCGCCCCCTGCTGCGGTGAGGGCCGCTGTCCGTATCGCCGCCTTCGCCTCCGTCTCGGGAAAGACGCCCAGGTAGGCGAGGCTCTGCGAGGCGATCTCCCGGAAGACCGGCGCGGCCACGCTGCCGCCGAATATCGTCTCCTGCGGCTCGTCTATGGCCACCACCACGGCGAGCCGCGGCGCCCGGGCGGGCACGAAGCCTATGAACGAGGCCACGTAGGCGTCGTCGCGGTAGCCGCCCCTTTCAAGGTCGGGCTTCTGTGCCGTTCCGGTCTTGCCCGCCACTTCGAAGCCCTCTATGGCGGCCAGCGTGCCCGTGCCGCCCGGCCTGGTCACGCCGACGAGTATCTCGGCGACCTTGCGGGCCGTCGCCTCGGAGACGACCCTGCGCCTCACCCTCGGCGCCGTCGAGCGCACCACGCGGCCGTCGCGGTCGCGCAGGGCCTTGACGATGAGCGGCTCCATGAGGTAGCCGCCGTTGGCCAGCGCCGAGACGGCGGCGGCCATCTGCAGGGCCGTCACCGATATGCCCTGGCCGAAGGATACGGTGTCCACCGTGACGGCCGACCACCGCCTGTAATGGCGCAGCATGCCGGCCGCCTCGCCGGGCAGCTCTATGCCCGTCTTCTCGCCGAAGCCGAAGCGGCGCAGGTAGCGGTAGAGCCGTCTGCCGCCGAGCATCTCTCCCACCTTGGCCGCCCCTATGTTGCTCGAAAACCTGATGACCTGCTCGAGCGAGAGCCAGCCGAAGCGCTTGAGGTCGTGAAAGACCCGGTCGGCCACGCGGTAGCGGCCGTTCTCGCAGTAAACGAGGTCGTGGGGCCCCATGACCCCTTCTTCGAGTACGGCGGCGAGCAGAAAGGGTTTCAGTATGGAGCCGGGCTCGAAGATGTCCGTTACGGCGCGGTTTCTCCATCGGTCCGGGCCGTAGCCGCCGAAGTCGTTGGGGTCGAAGCCCGGCGAGGCGGCCATGGCGAGCACCTCTCCGGTGAAGGGGTCCATGACCACCGCCGTCGCCGCCTTCGCCCCGTAGCGCGACAGCGCATCGGCGAGGGCCTTTTCGGTGATGTACTGGACGGTCCTGTCCAGGGTCAGCACCAGGTCCAGTCCCGCGGTCCGCCCGCTCGCGCTCGTCAGAAGCGGTCTTCCGCGGGCGTCGCGCGAGCCGACGAGCCTTACCGGCGCTCCGCCGAGCGTGGAGTCGTGGTAGAGCTCTATGCCCTCGAGCCCCTTGGCGTCGACGCCGGTGAAGCCTATGACGTTTGCGCCGAGCCCACCGGCGGGGTAAAAGCGCCTGCTCTCCTTGCGCACGCCCACGCCGGGGAGCGAGGAGATGACCTCGAGGCTGCGGCGGTCGAGGTCCACCTGGCGCTTGATCCATACGAACGGTCTCTCCGAATCGATAAGCCTTCTCACCCTGCGCCGCTCCATCGAGAGCAGTGAGGCCAGGGCCGCGGCTGTCCGTTCCCTCGACTCCACGAGCCGCGGGTGGACGTACACCGAGTCGACCCATATGCTCACGGCCAGCTCCTCGCCGTTACGGTCGTAGATGTCGCCGCGCTGGGGCTTGAGCTTGCTGGACCAAGTGTGCTGCGCCTGGGCGAGCCTGGCATATCTGCCTCCGTCTATGACCTGTATGCGCAGCGCCCTGAGAAAGACGGCGACGAAGAAGAGGAAGAAGAGGCCGAGCGTGAAGAAGACGCGGTAGCGCAGGTATGGGGGGGCGCTCATCTGACACGGATGATCTGCTCACCGGAGGGGTAGGCGAGACCGAGTTCCCCCGAGGCGATGCGCTCAATCCTTTCCGGCGACTTTAGCCTTGTCATCTCGAGCCGCAGCCGCCTGTTCGTCTCCTCGAGGCGTGTGGCGACCTGCGTGCCCTTCGTGATCTCATACCCTATATGGACGACCATGAGCCTGCACCAGAGGTAGACACAGGTGGCCGCCACGAGCAGAAAGGACGCCACCAGCGTTATGAGGAGGAAGTCCGTGTTCCTTATGCTTCTCCTGGTCTTTACGTCCTGGCGTCCGAGCACGCCGGGGGCGTGGGACCCTGTGGCGGCATGAGCCATATCGACCTCCCTGGGCCCGGTGGGCCTCCCCGCCTCGGGCGGCGGGTCTTCTCAAATCCTCTCAACGACCCGGAGCCTTGCGCTTCGCGCCCTCCGGTTGCTCTCCGTCTCGGCGGGCGAGGGTCTGCGCGCCCGCCGGCCCAGGAGCCTCGCAAGGGGGCTGCGCCCGCATGCGCAGCGCGGAAGGCCGGGCGGGCAGACGCACGGCGCGGCGAGCTCCCTCAACGTCCTCTTGACGATGCGGTCCTCCAGCGAGTGGAAGGCGATGACCGCGAGCCTTGCGCCGGGCCGAAGAAGCTGCGCTGCGTCGCGGATGGCCGCGTCGAGCCCTTCGAGCTCCCTGTTGACCGCTATCCTCAGGGCCTGGAAGGTCCTCGTCGCCGGGTCTATGGACCTGGGGCGAAGGCGCGCCGGCACGGCCTCCCTGACAACGGCGGCGAGCCTTCCGGTCGTCTCTATGGGTGCGCGCTCCCTCGCCCTGACAATGGCCCTCGCTATGGCGCGGGCCGCGCGCTCCTCGCCGAAGGCGCGTATGATCCTCTCAAGCTCCCCCTCGTCGGCGCCGTTGACGAGCTCCAGGGCCGAGAGGCCGCCCTCGCGGTCCATCCTCATGTCGAGCCTCTCGTCGCGGCGGAAGCTCATGCCCCGGCCCGGCTCGTCAAGCTGCATGGACGAGACACCGAGGTCGAGGATCACGCCGTCGACGGCCTCGACGCCGCGCCCGGCCAGCACCGCCTTCATCTCCCTGAAATCCCCCTTTACGAGCTCGACCCTCGATCCGAAGCGCGCAAGCCTTCGGGCCGCGACGGCCAGGGCCGAGGCGTCGCGGTCCATGCCGAGAAGCCGCCCCTGCGGTCCGCTCGCCTCGAGCAGGGCCTCGGCGTGGCCGCCGGCCCCGACCGTGCCGTCCACGTAGAAGCCGCCGGGGCCACGGACCAGGAGCCCCGTCACCTCCCGGACCATGACCGGCCTGTGGGGGACGGCCTGGCCCGGCTCACCCATCACGGCCTCCCCCTAAAAGGAGAGCCTGTCGAGCATGTCGCAGATCTCCTCCTGGGACTTGTTCTTCTCCCTCTCCTCCCAGAGCTCTTTACTCCATATCTCGAACTGCCTGAAGATGCCTATGATCATGACGTCCTTGTCGAGGCGGGCGTAGGAGCGCAGCGACTGGGGCACGAGTATCCTGCCGAGCTTGTCTATGGTGCAGTCGAAGGCGCTCGAATAGAAGTCTCGCAGGAACCTTCTCGTATCGCTCTTGAACTCGGAGAGACCGGCCATCCTCTCCTCGAGGATGGTCCACTCCTTGTAGGGATATGCTATGAGGGCGCCGTCCAGTTGCGTGATGACGAGCTTGCTTTCACCGAGCTCGGCGAGGATCTCCCGGAACTTGGAAGGTATGCTGACTCTCCCCTTCGAGTCTATGGTATGTTCGTACCTGCCTCTGAACATCTATAAGCCCCGGGGATGGATTGGGGAGCAAGGGAGCCGCCGTACCACTATTTTCCACTTTATGCCTTCACCATGCCTTGTGGACTAACTATATTCCTTATTTCCCGGCTTGTCAAGGGAAATATGGGTCTCCCGGCCTATTGACAGACTGTGGATACTCTTCGTTTTTGTCTTACAGTGCGTTAGGTTACGGCAAGTTCCCCCGGGATCGGTCCTTTGCCGTAAAGATAAAAAAAGTAACCCCGCAAGGATTGTTACCGTAAAAAAGCTCACCGCGGGTCGGCGTGACTTATCCACCGTCTTTCAACATCGCCCGGCCTCCGGTCCCTTCGAAAGCAAAACGGCCGCCGCACTTCGTGCGGCGGCCGGAACGAAGAGGCTCTCCGTGCCTTCACTCGCCCCTTATCCTCCTCGGCACCCCCAGGGCCCGCGCCTTTCTCACCAGCCTGTCGAGCTCCTCCCTGTAGGCTTTCAGGGTCTTCCTGTCGGCCGGGAGCTCGGCCTTGTACTTCTCGTAACGCCTTATGTACTCGTCGCTGAATATCTGACCGAAGCGCCGGCCGCTCTCAAAGGCCTCCACGAAGCGCTCCTTCTCCCTTATGCTCGACTCCAGGCCGGCGATCTCCTCCCTCTTCTGCCTGAAGAGGTCCTCCCACCAGCCGAGCGGCTGTCCGCCGTAGAGCCTTTCCTTTTCTTCTTCCTCTTCCGCCGGCGGCCTCCGTTGCGGCGCCGCGGGCCTGGCGGGCTTCTCCGGGGGAGGCGAGCTCTCCATCACCTCGGCCTTGCCGCGATACTCCTGCGGCACCTTGTGGAGGTCGTCCGTAATGTGCACAACCCCCTCTTCATCGACCCACCGGTATATCTCGGCCCGGGCAGAACCCGCGGGCAGCGCCAAGACCAGCAGACAGGCGATCAGAACCTTCATGGGACGCTCTCCCGTTTTTTCACCGGGGGAACCGTGGGCCTATGGCCCTTCT
Organism: Deltaproteobacteria bacterium; assembly: GCA_011375175.1. Classification (NCBI taxonomy): domain Bacteria; kingdom Pseudomonadati; phylum Myxococcota; class Myxococcia; species Deltaproteobacteria bacterium. Next base: position 32,236 of record DRME01000080.1, read on the forward strand.
ACAGAAAGTTTCCCCCAGGGCGATTAATCGGAATTTCCTCAGAGTTTTCATAATACTCTACAAGCAGCGGTCGGTCAAACAGCTTCTCACCTCCAGCCTTTCGCCGTCGGTTATGACCGTCACCGCGCCGTCACGGTCGGTGCGAAGGACCTCGACGCCCGCGGCGGCGAACCGCCGGAGCGTCTCGGCGTGGGGAAAGCCGAACCTGTTGTCCCTTCCGGCGGAGACGACGGCGTAGCCGGGCGAGACGGCCTCGATGAAGGCGGCCGACGACGAGCCGCCGGAGCCGTGGTGGGCCGCCTTGAGCACGTCGGAGCGCAGGGCGGGGCCAGCCTCGGCGACGAGACGCCGCTCGACGTCCGAGCTTATGTCGCCGGTGAAGAGTATGCTCCTGCGCCCGTAGGTGAGCTTCATGACGAGCGAGCGGTCGTTAACATCGCCACCCGCGGGATCGGGCGAAGGGGGGTTGAAGAAGCGCAGGACCACGCCGTTTATTTCGAGGGGACCGGTCCATGCGCCGCGCGGCTCGACGACGGCCGGCGTCCCGGCCAGGGCCTCGTCGAGACCGCAGCAGAGGGGGCCGCCCCCGTGGAGGAGGCGCTTGACGCCGAAGCTCCGCACGATGAAGGGAAGTCCCGAGCCGTGGTCTGCCTGGGGGTGGCTCAGAACGGCGTAGTCCACGGCGGATATGCGCCGGTGCCACAGGAAGGGGGCCACTATGCGCTCGCCGGCGTCGTAGCCGGGGCCGAAGCCGCCTCCGGCGTCGACGACCATGCGCACCCCGCCGGGGAACTCCACCAGAGCCGACTCGCCCTGGCCCACGCTCATGAAGGTTACCCTGAGTTCCCTGTCCGCCGCGTTCGCGCAGTAGAGGGCCGCCTGGAAGGCGGCGAGCACCGCTACGCAGGCGGCCAGAAGCGGCGGCGCCCACCCCGCGCGCCGCAGCTCGACGAGGCATACGACGGCGCCGTAGAAACAGGCGATCTCGACCGTCGTCGGTGTCGTGACCGTAAGGTAGGCGAGGGGAAGCTCCGAGGCGAAGCCGGCAAGGCGCACCACCGCTGCGACGGCCAGGTCCGCGGCCCCGAGGAGAGCGGCTCCAAGGCTCTCGGAGAAGAGACCCGCCACGGCGCCCGCAAGCCCCGCCGGCAGGGCCGCGAACCCCACGAGCGGCACGGCCGCCATGTTGACGAGGGGACCGATGAGCGGGACCGTGTTGAAGTGGCGGGCCGTGAGCGGCCACGTCCCGGCCGAGGCGGCGAGGGAGACGAGGAAGAGGGCCGTCCCCTCCCCAAGGAGCCTTCGGCTGAGGGGCCTTCGGCTGGGGGATGAAGCGCCGCTGTCCTCGATCAGCGCCTTGAGCCTGGGCAGCAGGTATACGATGGCGATGACGGCGGCGAAGGAGAGGTGGAAGGAGGCGTCCCAGAGCGCACCGGGAGAGACGAGCAGTATGACCAGCGCCGCAAGGGCCACGGCGTTGTAGAGGGCGTGACCGCGGTCGAGGAGGTAGCCGCCGATGAGAGCCGCCGCCATGACGGCCGCCCGCTGGGCGGGCCTGGCGAAACCGCTTGCGGCGCAGTAGAGGAGGACCGGGCCGACGGCCAACAGGGCCGCCGCCTTCCTCACGTTCAGGGCGAGCATGAGCCGTTGCGAACGGGTGAGGAGAAAGAGCGCGACCCGGTGGAAGAAGAAGGCGACGAGTCCCACGTGAAGGCCCGAGATGGCCAGCAGGTGGGCCGCGCCGCTTCGGGCCATGGCCCTCGTCACCTCGTCGGGCACGTCGTGGCGCAGGCCTGTTACGAGGGCCTTGACGACACCGGCGTTCTCGAGGCCCGCCGCGTCGATGAGCGCCGCCATACGGCTCCTTATCGAATAGGCGAGCCTGCGAAGCGAAGCCCCGCCCTCGGAGAGCCTTTCGACGAGCAGGGGACTCGGCGCGTAAGCCTTGACGAAGACGCCCCTGCGGGCGAGCCACCACTCGTAGTCGAAGCCGCCTGGGTTTGCGAGATTCGCCGGCCTTCGCAGCGAGGCGGCGAACCTCACCGTATCACCCGGCCGCAAGCCGACGTCGCCCCTCACGTTGAGGAGCACCGTTCCGCTCACGGCCCGCTCAACACCGTCGCCGTAAAGCCTGCGGGCCTCCACGTACAGGCGCGTCGTCGAGCGCCGTCGCGGCTCGACGGCGAGGACCTCCCCTTCGGTCACCGTATCGAAGGGGCCGCCGTCTCCACCGACAAAGCGCGCTATGTGATCGGCCGGAAGGTTCCTCTCAAGCCCCTGGGCCATGGTCCAGAGGCCGAGCATGAAGAAGACGGGCAGCACGGCCGCGGGAGCGGCCCTGCCGCCCGCGAGGGCGAAGGCCGCGGCGCAGAAGGAGAGGGCGAAGAGGAGGAGCGCCGTCCAGAGCCCGGGGTCCACGGCCCTGGCGGTCCATATGCCCGCGCCGAAGGCGAGCGCCGCCGGCGCGAGAGGGGCGGCCCGGACCAGGGCGCCGCGGCTCTGTCCCAGCTCACGGCCGAGCACCGGGGGGCGCCTCTACGGCCGCCGGAGAGCGCCGGGACGGTGCGGCGCGGGTGCAGCCTCCACGCCGGCCCATTCAACCCTCCCCGCAGCGGCGAAGGGCGGCATGGACCGCCTCGGCCGCCGGACGGGTCATGCCGGGTACGGCGCACAGCTCCTCCAGGCTCGCCGCGGCCACGGCCTCGACCGAGCCGAAGCGCTCGAGCAGGGCCCGGCGCCTCTTCACACCCACGCCCCGAACGCCGTCGAGCGCCGAGCCCACGGTCCTTCGCCTGCGCCGCCTGAGGTAGCCGACGGCGAAACGGTGGACCTCGTCCCTTATCCTCATGAGAAGGAGGTCTTCCGGCGAGCCCCGGCGCAGCGCCACCGGGTCCTTTCGGCCCGGCAGATATACGCGCTCGCCGGGGCCCGACGCCGCTGCGTGACGGCGGCCGGCCTTGCCCTGGGGCCTGTCCTTTGCGAGGGCCGCAAAGCGAAGCCCCGTCACGCCGAGTTCGGCGGCCGCCCGCAGCGCCATGTTGAGCTGACCCTTGCCGCCGTCTATGAGCACCAGGTCCGCCGCCGGCTCGTCGGCGTTTCGAAGCCTCCTTGTCAGGACCTCGTGCATCATGGCGTAGTCGTCGGGCCCACGGCTCCCGATCCGGTAGAGCCGGTAGCGGTCCTTGCACGGCTCGCCGTCGACGAACGTCACCATGGCGCCCACGGCCTCGTCGCCGAGGTTCGATATGTCGAAGGCCTCGATGACCCTCGGGGCCGCGCCGAGGCGAAGCCTTGCGCCCAGGGCCTCGAGCACCGCGAGCCTCGCCGCCGCCTCGTCCCTCTCCTTTCCGAGAATGGAGCGGGCGTTGACCTCGGCCATCTCCACAAGCCGCTTCCTCTCGCCGCGGCGCGGACATATGACCTCGACCTTGCGGCCCCGCCGCTCGGTGAGCCAGCGGGCCGCAGCGTCGCCGCCCTCGACCGGCACGGGCACGATGACCTCGTCCGGTATGAAGCGTTCCCCCCGGTAATAGGCCGTAACGAAGGAGCCGACCACCTCGTCGAGCGGCAGACCCGAAGAGCGCAGCTCGTAGTGGACGCCGCCGATGAGCACGCCCCTTCGCACGAAGAGCCCCTTCACCACGAGCCTGCCGCCGGCCTCGGCCACGGCGAAGACGTCGCGGTCACGGTCGCGGCGCGACACCACGCTCTGTTCCTCGAGCATCGACTCTATGGCCGCCATCCTGTCTCTCAGCGCCGCGGCCCGCTCGAAGTCGAGCCTGCGGGCCGCCTCCTCCATGGAGCGCTTCAGCCCCTTCACAAGCTCGGTGTTCCGCCCTTCGAGAAACATGACGGCCCCCTTTACGAGTTCGCCGTAGTCCTTCTCGCTTATATGACCGGTGGCCGGGGAGCTGCAAAGGCCGAGCTGGTGGTCCAGGCACGGACGCCTGCGGTTTCGGAACTCGGCGGGGCTGCACACGCAGAGCGGGAAGATGCGCCGCAGAAACTTTATCGTCTCGCGCACCTGCCGGGCCGATGCGTAGGGGCCGAAGTAGCGGGCGCCGTCGCGCCTTACCCTCCGCGTCACCAGTATGCGGGGGAACCGCTCGTTGACCGTTATCTTGATGGAGACATACGTCTTGTCGTCCTTGAGGCGTATGTTGTAGCGGGGACGGTGCATCTTCAGGAGCCTGTCCTCGAGGATGAGGGCCTCCTTCTCGTTGGCCGTCACCATCCAGTCGATGTCCCTGGTCCTGTCGACGAGAAACCTCACGGCGTAGCGCGTGTCCCCGGAGCGGTGGAAGTAGGAGCGCACGCGGGAGCGGAGGTTCTTGGCCTTGCCTATATAGAGGATGCGGCCCTCGCCGTCCTTGAGCATGTATACGCCGGGGGCGGCGGGCAGCATGTCGACTTTCTCGGTCACGTCCATGATTTCTTTTTACCACTTATTTCAGGGCGCCGCAAGGCGGTGCGCCGCGCCGGCGGCCGCCCGTGAAAAAGAGGCTTGCAATCCTGGAAATTATGACTATAATAACCATCCTCGATGAAGTCCACGGAGGAGAGGAGGTGACGGAAGAGAACGTTCAGCCTGGAAAGGTTCGCCGAGAGATTCAGTAAGCGCCTTTGATGAGCCGACTGTGAAGTGTGACCCACGGGGAAGCCCCCGGTTTCCCCCGGAAAAACCCCTTAAGCAAGAGGAGGTCGAGATGAAAAGGTTCATCGTACCAGGTTGTGTCCTTGTCTTCGCGCTTGTCTTCTTCGTTTCCGACAGGGCGGCGGCCGATATCAAACTGCCGAGCGACTCGGCTTACAGAACCGTCAAGAAGGACTCCCCCCAGTATCGAGACATCGTTTCGCTCTTCGCCACCGCCATCGAGTCGGCCAAGCAAAAGGACCTCGACTCGGTCCTCTCCCTCTACGCCACGAAATACCTCAACTCCGGCTACAGCAAGGCCGACGTGCGCCGCCAGTGGGAGCAGATATTCCGCCACTTCGATCAGCTCGACATGGATCACAGAATTTACGAGATCGAGGTCTCTGGCGACTACGCGAGGATGAAGTGCGGAGGGCTGCTGCTGGGCGAGCCTGCCGTGCCGTCGGCCGATGAGGGCACGGTCGGTGTCATAGACTCGTGGAAGTTCGCCACCCACCAGCTCGTGCGCGAAAACGGAGAGTGGAAGATCCTGGGCAACCAGGTCCCTTACGACTCGGGAGAGGAACACCACCCGCTCTTCTGAGGCCGATGTTCCGGGGGGAACTTCCTTGACAAGGGCCAGGGGTCAGTGTTTCCCCCTGCCCCATCGTATGTTATTCGGTTCTTCGGCTGTACCGGGGGTTCGGCCCGCGCCAGGCGGGATTTTTACGCCTTTGCGGCCCGAATCCCCCGGTACAGCCCCCCCGAGGCAGCCGGCGCGGGCAGCCTGGGGGAAACTTTCTGCAGAAGGGCCATAGGCCCACGGTTCCCCCCAGACCCCCTTCAAAGACTTTTAACTTGGGCTGAAGAACCTCGTTTCATCAGCGAGCATGAAAGCCAACGCGGCTCGAGGAGCAAATTGAAAGTTTTTGGAGGGAGTCTGAGGGAACCGTGGGTCCATGACCCTTTTACAAAAAGGTTCCCTCAGTGCAGTTAATCGGAATTTCCCTATTCCTTGGCCCTTTCAAGGTACTTGCCCTCCACAGTGTCGATGCGGACCAAGTCGCCCGGTTCGATGAAGGACGGCACGTTGAGCACCAGGCCGGTCTCGAGGGTGGCCGGTTTCTGCGAGCTCGCCGCCGTGGCGCCCTTGAGGTTGGGCGGCGTTTCAACGACCTTTAGCTCCACGACCTTGGGCGGCGCGACGCCTACGGGCCTGCCCTCGAAGAACTCGACCATGAACTTGACGTTGGGCACCAGGTAACTGGCGGCGTCGCCGAGGTCCTCGCCGGTGAGCACCGTCTGCTCGTAGGTCTCGGTGTTCATGAAGTGGTAGCCCCCCTCGTCGGCGTAGAGGTACTCCATCTCGTGCTGCTCCAGCACGGCCCGCTCCACCTTGTCGTCCGAGCGGAAGCGATGGTCGAAGCTCACGCCGGTGTGGAGGTTGCGCAGCTTGGTCTGCACCAGCCCGCGCTTGTTGCCGGGGGTGAGATGCTGCACGGCCCACACCTTGTGGGGCTCGCCCTTGAAGATGATGTTCATGCCTACACGTAACTGGGTCCCTGAAAGCATAACCCTCCAACCGCTCCTTTCTATCGATCTCCCGGCGGAGCCTCCCGGTGAAGGGAGGCGCCTTTGCCGCGCCCCCTCACTGCGGGACGCCCCACCGGCCGTCTCATTGACCCGTTATATATTTCTTGACGTACCGGGCCGTTCCCACGGCCCTGAGTTTCTTGAAGAGGAAGTCGAAGCGCTCCTCCAGCTCCCGGCCTATGGCGGCCCGTCTTTCGGCGTCGAGGCTTAGCAGTTTCGCCTTGAAGGGTCCGAAGGCCTTCTTCCTCGTCTTGTAGATGAACTGCTCTTCCGTCTGTCCCTCCTTGCGCTCGTCGGCGTGTTTGTCCATGAGGTAGCGGTACATCTCGTCGCGCAGCCCGGAGGGCAGGGCCTCGCTCTCGTAGATTATGTTCTGGAAGCCCGTGGCCAGGTGCACCTCGGCCGTGCCCCGCTCGGGAAAGATGTGGAAGGCGTCGTCGGGGAGGGTGGAGGCGCCGTGCTGGACCACGCCTGCAAGGCCGTAGTCCCTGCGGGCCACCTCCGAGAGCCTCTCGATGGTGTCGAAGTCGACCTTGACCTGCGCTATGGAGCCGTCGGGCAGGACCACGCCGCCGTGGGAGGTGCCCGTCTGGATGCTGATCTTGCTTATGCCCTTGAAGCGGCCCGCCGTAGTGCGCAGGAAGCCGTCCATGAAGGCGCGCAGCTCCTCTTCGGTCGAGTTCTTTCCGCCCACCTCGCCTATCTCGCCGCCCACCGAGACGGTTACGCCCTCGGGCTCTATGTCTCTTATATAGCCGGTCAGCGTCGCCGTCGTCTCGTAGTTGGGGCGCTGCTGCTCGTCGACCGAGGGCTTGGAGAGGTCTACGACCGTGGAGGCGTCTATGTCGATGTTGTAGAACATGGCGTCCACGGCCTCCTTTATGAGGGCCTTGAGGGAGTCCACCTCGGCGGCGCTGTCGGCGGCGAACTTCTTGGCGTTTACCTGGAAGTGGTCGCCCTGGATGAAGACCGGCTCGCCGTATCCCTCCTTCACGGCGGCGGCGAGCACCTGGGAGGCGTACTCCGATGGACGCTGGTCCGTATAACCTATCTCGCTCTTGGCGATCTCGAATATCACGGCGCCCGTGTCGTTGCGCTCGGCCGCCCTGATGACGGCCCTGGCGCTGTCGTAGGTGAGCCCCCTCAGGTTTATGGCCGGCACGGTGAAGCCTCCGCACTCGCCGCGGCCCATGGCCTCGTAAAGCCCCTGTATGGACGCCGGGCAGACGCCGCACTTGCAGGCCGCGGCCGTGATTATCCGCTGCGCCGCCGCCTTGACCTCCGGATCCCCGGCGGCCGCCGCGTTGTAGGCCAGGATGTCCATGTCCGTCGAACGCAGCCTCGCCTCGTCGACCACCTCGACCCCTTCACCCTTCTCCCTCACCGATCCGCTCACGGCGTCAAACAACGCTCCAACGCTCCTGCACTCCATATGAACACCTCCCGTTTAATTATCCTGGGGGAAACTTTCTGCAGAAGGGCCATAGGCCCACGCTTCCCCCGGACCCCCTTCAAAGACTTTTAAGGAAGCTCTGATTAATTACCCTGGGGGAAACTTTCTGTAGAAAGTTTCCCCCAGCCCCCCTTCAAAGACTTTTAATTCCCTGCGGATCACCCCGATTTTGCTTGCAAAATCGGGGTGATCCGCAGGGCGTTAAAAGTTTTTGGAGGGAGTCTGAGGGAAGCGTGGGTCTATGACCCTTTTTCAAAAAGGTTCCCTCAGTGCAATAAGTCAGGGTTTCCTCGGGGATATATTATCCGACAAAAACGACCCTGTGCGCAAGGAAATTGCCGGGGGACCTTTTGCGAGGGGGCCGGGGGCCCGCACGGCCCGGCCTTCCTTAGCACGTCAGTCCCCTTTGCGGCGTCCCGGCGACTCCGGCCGCAAAGGCGTAACAAGCCCGCCTGGCGCGGCCGGACTCCCCGGGCCGCCGCCGCAAGGACGCGCCTGCGCGGACACGTCCTCCGGCAGAGGCCCTGGATACCCCGGTGGAGCGCCCGGCGCGAATCTCTCCGGAAGGGCCAGGGGCCGCGGTTCCCTCAAGGCAGCCTGTCGGCGCTTTCCCGAAGATATCGCTCTCCGCCGTAGTAGAGCCTGTAGAGGGTCTTAGGGGAGACGCCCGCGTAGTACATGGCGAGGTAGAGCCAGTTACGAAGCGTCGCCCTGTAGAGCCCTCTCTCTTCCCAGCGCCTCGGCGAGGTGACGGCCCGCTCGGCGAGTAGCGCTATGCGGCCCCGGCGCGCAAGCCTTCTCATGCAGTCCACGTCCTCCATGAGCGGCAGTCCCCCGAAGCCGCCGGCCTCGACAAAGACCGCTCGCCTTGCGAATATGGCCTGGTCGCCGTAGAGGAGGTTGAACCTGGAGCGCAGGCTTACGGCGGCCTCGACGACGCGGAACCAGCGCCTCGGCGAGTCGATGGCCAGGGAAAAGCCCCCGGCCACCACGCGCCGGTCACTGAGGGCGGACTCGACGGCCGCCTTCCAGCCTGGAGCGAGCCTCGTGTCGGCGTGGAGAAAGAGGAGCACCTCGGCCTTTGCGGCCCTGGCCCCGCAGTCCATCTGGGCGCCCCGGCCGCGCGGAGCGCGCAGCACCTCGGCCCCCAGGGCGCGGGCCGCGGCGCGGGTGCCGTCGGTGCTGCCCCCGTCGGCCACGATCACCTGCGACGCCTCGCCGGCCACGGAGCCGACGGCGCCCGCGATGCCGGCCGCCTCGTTCAACGTGGGGATTACGACCGATACGTCCACCGCCGTCAGACAAGGAGCCTGCCCACGAGATCGAGCAGCTCTTCGGGCTTGCAGGGCTTGAGCAGGTAGGGGCTGCCGCAGCTTTCGAGAAAGTCCTTGACGTCGCTGCTGCACACGTCGCCGGTGAGAAGGATCACCTTCCCCTCCAGGTACCTGTGTTTCTTCAGTATGGTGTCGTAGAGGGCCGTGCCCGCCACTCCGGGCATCTTTATATCCGTTATGACGAGCGAGAACTTCCTGGTGTCGAGCGCCTCGAGGGCCTCCCGGCCGTCACGGGCTATGGCCACGTCGAACCCCCGTGCGACGAGGATGTCGTGGAGCGACTCGCGGATGCTCTTCTCGTCGTCTACGATGAGGATGCGTTTCCCGGCGAGTTTTGAGAGCCTCTCCTCGCCGGCCGGGGGCGCCGTTGCGCGCCGGGTCTGCTCCTCCGGGGCGAGCTCGTCCCGTCTTATGACCGGCAGCACGACGGTCACCGTCGTGCCTTCGCCGTCGGCGGTCCTTATGTAGATGTCGCCGCCGTGCTCCTTGAGGATACCGTGGGAGATGGACAGCCCCAGGCCCGTGCCCTTGCCCACGTCCTTTGTCGTGAAGAAGGGGTCGAAGACCTTGTTTATCACCTCGCGGGAGATGCCCGGACCGTCGTCGCGGAAGACGGCGTGGATCTTGCCGGCCACCAGGGCCGTGGATATCTGGAGCGTGCCCTGCGGCCTGTGGGAGGCTATGGCGTCGGCGGCGTTGTTTATTATGTTGATGAAGACCTGCTGGAGCTGGAAGAGGTCGACCATGGTCCTGGGCAGGTCCGGGGCCAGGTCGACGCGGACGTCGATATTGTTGGTCCTGAGCGAGTACTCGCGCAGCTCGAGGGTTTCGCGCAGTATGTCGTTTACGCTGTGGTATTCCCGCTCGGGCTTTCTGGCCCTTGCGAAGGTGAGCAGGTGGCGCACTATCTTGGCGGTGCGCATGGACTCCTGGTATATCTTGCGCACCTTCTCCTTCACGTCCTCGACCTTCTTCTCGCCCGGCGTGTCCATGAGTATCTGGCTGAAGCCCATGATGCCCATGAGCGGGTTGTTGAGCTCGTGGGCTATGCCGGCGACGAGCTTTCCCACGCTGCTGAGCTTTTCCGAGTGGAGGAGCTGTTCCTTGAGGAGCTTTTCCTGTGTGATGTCGCGGGCGAAGTGGACGGCGGCCGAGAGGACGCCCTCGTCGTTGTATACGGGGAAGGCCGTGACCTGGAAGGTCCCTCCGAGCACCTCGCTCTCGATCTCCACGCTGCGAAGCCCCGTCCTCTCGTCGACACCCGTCAAGGGGCACCTCTCCGCGCCGCTCCCCTCGCCGAAGAGCTCGTGGCAGCTTCGGCCCACGAGCTTTTCGGGCTGGGTGGAGAGCTTCGAGGCCAGCGCCTTGTTGACCTTGACGACCTTGTAGTCCATGTCGTGGATGATGATGTAGTCCCGGATGGCGTCGAAGGTGGCGATCCACTCCTTGCGGCTTCTCGTGACGAGCTCGAGCAGGCGCTTTTTCTCCTCGTCGCGTCTTTTCATGGTGTCGAGCATGTCGTTGAAGGCCCTGGAGAGGTAGCCTATCTCGTCCTCCGAGGCCGTGTCGAAGCGCAGCGCCCCGTCGCCCTTGCCCTCGGTTATCTGCTCGATGACGCGCACGGTCCTCTCTATGGGGCCGGTGATGGACCTCCTTATTATGATGGAGAGGACCGCCCCTCCCGCGGCGACGAGCAGTACGCCGAGGACGAACCACCGGAGAACGCTTTTGTCGAGGTAGGAGTAGACGTCGCCGAGCGGGAGCGAGACCATGAGCACTCCGCCGGCCTCGTCGGCCGTGTGGCAAGCCAGGCACCGTTTCTCGACGCGGATCGCCTCCAGATAAGTGAAGAGGCGCTCGTCGCCAAGGTCCTCCACGTACCAGACGCTGCCTCCGCCCTCTCCGCCCTCGAGCGCCGAAAGGGCCTCGGCGAAGGCCGCCGTGTCCGTCCCGGCGGGCGGGGCGGAAGCGGTCCCGACGCTCTCGGGGGCGCGGAAGGCCTCCCCGGCGCCGCCCTTTCTCAACACCTGTATGCGGCGGACACCTTCGCTCTCCCTGAGCCCCTCTATGAGGTGGCGGGCCATGTGGGATCCGCCGTCCTGCATGTCGCGGTATATGGCGCTCATCAACGAGCGGGAGAGGAACTTGACGTCCCGGACCTTGTGCTCGAGAAGCGAGCCCTCGAGGCTGCGGTATTCGCAGAGGGCCCACAGCGACATGCCCATCACCACGATGCCTATGAGGAGGCCGAGTATCTTGTAATGGAGACTGTTTTTCACCATCTGTCGAGGAGGGGAGGTCGGGAGTCTGAGGGAACCGTGGGTCTATGACCCTTTTTCAAAAAGGTTCCCTCAGTGCAATAAATCAGAGTTTCCCTAATAACATTATAGCACGGACAAGGTTCCGGGAAACAACGCAAAAAACGCCGGCGCCCCGGCAGGAGACGGCTGATCGTTCCGGTCGGGGGCTACCCTTGAGGCGCCGGCCTCTCTTTCACGACGGTCCTGATGGAGAGTTCGTCAAGCTGGGCCTTGTCTATGGCGGAAGGCGCCCCGCTCATGAGGCAGGTCGCCTTCTGGGTCTTGGGGAAGGCGATACAGTCGCGGATCGATGCCGAGCCCGTCATCACGGCCACGAGGCGGTCCAGGCCGAAGGCTATGCCGCCGTGGGGAGGGGTGCCGTAGCCCAGGGCGTCGAGGAGAAAGCCGAAGCGCGCTTGCGCCTCGTCGTCCGAGATGCCCAGGAGCCTGAATATCCTCGACTGCACGTCGCTGCGGTGGATACGTATGGAGCCGCCGCCGATCTCGGTGCCATTGAGGACAAGGTCGTAGGCCTTGCTCCGCACCTCGAGCGGGGCGCTCTCGAGCCTGTCAAGGTCCTCGTCGAAGGGGGCGGTGAAGGGATGGTGCACGGCCTTGTAGCGCTTCTCTTCGTCGTCGTATTCGAACATGGGAAAGTCGGTCACCCAGACGAAGTCGAACCTGTCGCCGTCGATGAGGCCGAGTCGCCTGCCGAGCTCGAGCCTGATGCGGCCGAGCACCGTGTTGGCCACCGCGGCGGAGTCGGCCGAGAAGAGCAGCAGGTCTCCGGGCTCGGCGCCGAGCACGACGTCGATCTCCGCCGTCACATTCTCGCCGAGGAACTTGGCTACGGGCGACTGCCAGCCCTTTTCCGTAACCCTGGCCCAGGCCAGCCCCCTGGCGCCGAGTTCGACGGCCATGGCGGTGAGCTCGTCGATCTCCCTGCGCGAGAAAGAGGCGCAGCCCTTGGCGTTGAGTCCCTTGACGACACCGTCTTTCGCCACCGCGTCGGCGAAGACCTTGAAGCCGCAGCGCCCGGCGACCTCCGACAGGTCCCGGAGTTCGAGACCGAAGCGGGTGTCCGGGGCGTCGAGGCCGTAGCGGGAGAGCGCCTCCCCGTAGGTGAGCCTCGTAAAAGGCCTTGCAGGCTCCACGTCGAGCACCTCGCGGAATAGGGCGGCGATGAGCCCCTCCATGAGATCGACCACGTCGTCGCGGTCCACGAAGCTCATCTCTGCGTCTATCTGGGTGAACTCGGGCTGACGGTCGGCCCGCAGGTCCTCGTCCCTGAAGCATCGGGTTATCTGGAAGTAGCGGTCGAAGCCCGAGACCATGAGTATCTGCTTGAAGAGCTGGGGGGACTGGGGCAGGGCGTAGAACCGGCCCGGGTTGAGCCTGGATGGGACGAGAAAGTCCCTTGCGCCCTCGGGCGTGCTCTTTGTGAGCATCGGTGTCTCTATCTCGATGAACCCCTCTGCCGAGAGGTAGTTGCGGGCGCTCATGGCCGCCCTGTGGCGGATGAGGAGGTTGCGCTGCAGCACCGGCCTTCTCAGGTCGAGGTAGCGGTGGCGCAGCCGCAGGGACTCGGCCACGTCGGTGTCGTCCTCTATGACGAACGGCGGAGGTTCGGCCTTGTTGAGGACCTTCAGCTCCCGTACTACGATCTCGACCTCGCCCGTTGCGAGATCGGGGTTCTCCGTACCCTCGGGTCTGCGCGAGACCTCGCCCCTGGCGGCGAGCACGTACTCGTTTCGCACGTCGTGGGCGGCCCTGTGGGCCTGCGGCGAGTGCTCGGGGTTTATGACGAGCTGCACGATCCCCTCGCGGTCGCGCAGGTCTATGAAGACCAGGCCGCCGTGGTCGCGGCGGCGCTGGACCCAGCCAGCGACCACCACCTCCTCGCCCATGCGCCCGGGGCCGACCTCCCCGCAGTAACAGCTCCTCTTCCAGTCGCCAAGTTCTTCCAAGTTTCGGGCCACCTCCGATGGTGATCAGTTACGTATACCACAAGACGTGGGCCTTTTCAAATTCAAAGATGGCCTGGCCGGGGCGCGCGAAACACCGCCTGCGCCGTCCTCATTTTGTCTTGACAAACCGTCATTAGCGACTATAATACAACAATCGTTTTACCCCATGGTGGCAGAAATACAACAAAAGGAGGTCAGTCAATGGCAAAAAGCAGCGTTTTGATGCTCTTTTTGGTCGCCGCTGCAGCGGGTCTCATATTCGCCGGCCCGAGCTACGGTGAGTACGGGGACATTGTCCTCAACTCCAAGACGGAGAGCATGAACAAGGCTGGTGTCAAACCTGTCGTATTTCCACACTGGTTCCACAGGATCAGGTTCAAGTGCAAGGTCTGCCACGAAGACATCTTCATCCTCAAGAAGGGCGCCAACGACATCAACATGGCGGCCATCATGAACGGGGAGTTCTGCGGCAAGTGCCACAACGGCCTCATCGCCTGGGAGCCCCTCTACTGTGAGCGCTGCCACTCCTACGAGGGCAAGTAAGAGACTTTGCACCCATAAGGTACCTGTGAAAGGAGGTTTACGTTAATGAAGGCGACTTTCAAAGATACGTTTTTCAAGGCCGCCCTCCTCGTTGCGCTGCCCGTATGCGCCTTTATCTTCGGAACCGGTCCGGCCAGCAAGGCTTCTGACAAGAACGGCGCCGTCATGGTCGCCCAGGCCGAGGAGGCCGCGCCGGCCGCCGAGACGGCTGCTCCCGAGGGCGAGAAAGTTAGCCCCATACTCGACCCCAACGACCCGCGCAGCGTTCTCTATCTCGACACGGCGGGCAAGCCCGCCGGTATCGGCGACCCCAACAAGCCCGCCAGCGAGGCGATAAAGGCCGGCCGCGGCTGGCACCCGGCGGCCCTCTCGGCGGCGGGACTCCCCAAGGACAAGTACGGTCTCGTCGACTGGGCCAAGCTCGTGCGCGAGAACCTCATCGCCCCCAAACACTCGCTCGACCCCGAGGAGGAGGAGTTCCCTCCGCTGGACATGGACATAGTCATACACGCCAAGGGCGATTTCACCAACGATGTCCTCTACCCGCACTGGATCCATACCTACTGGCTCAAGTGCGAGGTCTGCCACCCCAAGATATTCCTCCCCGAGAAGGGTAAGAACAACATGACCATGGCCGGTATAGCGCAGGGCAAGTGGTGCGGCAGGTGCCACGGCAAGGTGGCCTTCCCGCTCACCGACTGCGCAAGGTGCCACACCGTGCCAAAGGAGGCGGCCAAGGAAGCTACGGCCAACTGACCGCCGTGGATATGCGAAGGTTCATCATCATAGCGACCCTGGTCTTCACGGCGGCGCCGGTTGCGGCCGTGGCGGCGGACAGGAACCTGGGCGACATGGTCTTCGACGACAAGATCGAGTCCATGAAGAAGGCCGGCGTCGGTCCCGTCATCTTCCCGCACACAAAGCACGAGCAGACCAACAAGTGCGACGAGTGTCACCCTAAGGTGTTCAAGGAAAAGCGCGGGGCCAACGACGTGACCATGAAGAAGAACATGTCCCAGCAGTTCTGCGGGGCGCCCACATGCCACAACAGCTCGCAGGCCTTTCCGCTGTACATGTGCGCCAACTGCCACACCAAGGTCACCGCAGAGTAGGCCGAAGAGGGCATGGGCGCAGGCGGCCCCGCCGCCGCCTCCGCTCACGGCCGCGGCTTTCTGCGCTTCCAAAGGGAAAAACCGGACCATACGGTCCGGTTTTTTCTTTTCCGCCGCCTCACCGTGAGCTGAGAAGCCCCGCCGCCTCCCTGTCGAGAAGCCACAGGGGCGGACCCGAGAGCGGCGCAATGAGTCCCGCCGGAAGGCGTCCGGCGCCGTCCCCCTCGAGCATCTCCCTCACGATCCCGGCCTTGGCGGAGCCGGTGACGAGAAAGACGACCCTTCCCGCCCCGTTTACGAGCCTCGGCGTCATGGTCACCCGCCAGGCGCCGAGTCCCTCCACGTAGTTCTCCACGACGAGCCGCCGCCGCTCGCAAAGGGCCTGTGAGCCCGGAAAGAGCGAGAGCGTATGGCCGTCAGCGCCGAGACCGAGCAGGACGAGGTCGAGGGGCGGAACGCCTGGGCCGCCCTCGCCGCCGCCGAGGACCCGCACTATCTCCGCTTCGTAGAGGCGCGCCGCCTCGCCGGGGTCGAGCTCGCCGCGTATGCGGTGGACGTTGCCGGGGGGGACGCCGACCCTGGAGATGAACCCTTCCCATGCGGCCCTGTAGTTGCTCTCCTCGTCTTCGGGCCCGACGCAGCGCTCGTCGCCCCAGAAGAGATGGACCGCCGTCCAGGGGACGGCCTCTCTCCAGGGGGCGCGGCCCAGCAGGCCGTAGAGGCGCCGCGGCGTGGAGCCGCCCGATAGGGCCGCGGCGAAGCGCCTTCCCCGCGCCGCCGCCTCCCGCGCAAGGCCGGCAAAGAGGCTCGCCGCCTCGGCCGCCACGGCGCCCTCGTCCGCAACTATCCGCACCTGCCGCCGCATGGGGGCCTCCACCGCTCTCTTTACATAAGGAAACTCTGATTAATTACCCTGAGGGAACCTTTTTGTAAAAGGGTCACAGACCCCCGGTTCCCTCAGACTCCCTCCAAAAACTTTTAACGCCCTGCGGATCACCCCGATTTTGCTTGCAAAATCGGGGTGATCCGCAGGGAATTAAAAGTCTTTGAAGGGGGTCCGTTGGAAACTTTCTACAGAAAGTCTCCCACGGTGCAATAAATCAGAGCTTCCATAAGGCTTCCGGAGGGAGTCTCCGTCAGTGGATGAGTCCTTTACAGGAACGCTGCTTCGAGGCCGGCCGAGCAGTAGCGCGCCGCTCCGAGGAGCGCGGTCTTCGGGTTCATGACGACGTGGACCGGTATCCTGGAGAGCACGTCGCGGAAGCGGCCCTTGTCGGTGAAGGCCTCGATGAAGGGGCCGTTCCTCAGGGCCTCGATTATCCTCGGCGCTATGCCGCCGCCCACGTAGAGACCGCCCGTTGCCAGTGACTTGAGCGCCAGGTTTCCGGCCTCGGCGCCGTAGACGGAGACGAAGATGCGGAGCGCCTCTACGCAGATGGGGTGGACGCCCCTTATGGCCTCGTCGGCTATGACGGAGGGCGGGTCCTCGCCGGCGAGCCTGCGGGCGAGCTCCTCCGGTTCGTCCAGGCCCTCCACGGTGCGCAGGAAGTCGTAGATGTTCTTGAGCCCCGGCCCGGAGACGACCCTTTCGTAGCTCACGTGGCCGAAGCGCCCTTTGAGGTAGGCGAGCAGCTCCGTCTCGGTCTCGTCGCGCGGCGCGAAGTCGCAGTGACCGCCCTCGGAGGCCGAGGGTATGAGCCTCGAGCCGTGCCGGAAGAGGATCGCCTCGCCGAGACCTGTGCCGGCGGCTATGAGCGCCGCGTTGCCTTCGCGGGCAGGGGCCTTCTGCAGGGGTTCGAGGTCGTCCTCACCCAGTCCCTCGAGGCCCCAGGCCGTGGCGGCGAGGTCGTTGAGCAGCGCGACGGGGCCGAGCCCGAAGCGCCGCGAGAGCGCTTCGCCGTCGATGGCCCAGTCTATGTTTACGAGCCTGCACCGGGAGCGGTCCTCGACGGTGGCGGCGACGCCGAAGGCGCAGGCCGTGAACTCGATGCCGCGGGCCGCGTCGGCGAGGAAGCGGGCGAGCAGGTCCTCGAAACCGGCGTACTCTCCGTTGGAGTAGCGCCGCTCCTCGACCGGCACCGGACCGGCGCCGCCGAGCTCGAAGACACCGAGATTGGTCTTCGTTCCGCCTATGTCTCCGGCAAGAATGTACTTCACTTCTTCGGCGCCGATGACGCACCTCCCGCTTCCGGCCCCGCTGGAATGGAGTGCGGGGCCTCCACGGCAAAAGCCTATCAGAGCCGCCGTCTTTTTGCAAGTCCCTCCCGCCGCCGGCCACAAATTGGGTTGACTGGACCGCGCCGAATTGCTATCTTATCGCAAGTTCCGTTTATGACGGGGCTTTTCAGGGATATCTCGCAGCAAGGTTGCGTAAACAAGGAGGAATTCGCCATGGATTGGGGTATGCAGAACCGTTTGAGCCGCGTCATAAAGCCCGATACGGGCCGTACCGTCATGCTCGCCGTGGACCACGGCTACTTCCTCGGTCCCACGACGGGACTGGAGGAGCCTGCCAGGATCATAAAACCCCTCCTGCCCTACGCCGACACGCTCATGCCCACCCGCGGCGTGCTGCGCGCCTGCGTGGACCCCGACACCGATATCCCGGTGGTGCTGCGCGTCTCGGGCGGCACGTCGATCCTCGGCAATCTCGCCGACGAGGCGACGACTGTCTCCATGCGCGACGCCCTGCGCCTCAACGTCGCCGGCGTGGCCCTCTCCATATTCGTGGGCTCGGAGCTCGAAAAGCAGACGCTCAAGGCCCTGGCCGACCTCGTGGACGAGGGCACCGACTACGGCGTGCCCGTGCTGGCCGTGACGGCCGTGGGCAAGGATATGGCCCGCGACGCAAGGTACCTGGGACTGGCAAGCCGCATAGCCGCCGAACTCGGGGCCCACTTCGTCAAGACCTACTACTGCGAGGACTTCGAAAAGGTCGTGCGAAGCTGTCCAGTGCCCATCGTCATAGCGGGCGGAAAGAAGATACCGGAGCGCGACGCCCTGGAGCTTGCCTACAACGCCGTGCGCAGCGGCGCCGTGGGCGTTGACATGGGCCGCAACATCTTCCAGTCCGACAACCCCGTGCCCATGATCCGGGCCGTGCGCGAAGTGGTGCACAACAACGCCACGCCGGACCAGGCCTACGACCTCTATAACACCCTGGCAAACGAAAAAAAGAGCGCTTGATTACCCTGAGGGAACCTTTTTGTAAAAAGGTTCCCTCAGACTCCCTCCAAAAACTTTTGACGCGAGTTGGTTTCCCCCTGTTTTGCCAGGCAAAACAGGGGGAAACCAACTCGTATCGAAAGTCTTTGAAGGGGGTCTGGGGGAAACTTTCTACAGAA
>DRME01000081.1 GCA_011375175.1 Deltaproteobacteria bacterium
CGCCCTGCGGTTCATCCCGATTTTGCTTGCAAAATCGGGATGAACCGCAGGGAATTAAAAGTCTTTGAAGGGGGCTGGGGGAAACGTGGGCCTATGGCCCTTCTACAGAAAGTTTCCCCCAGGCTGCCCGCTCCGGCTGCCTCGGGGGGGCTGTGCCGGGGAGTTCGGGCCGCAAAGGCGTAAAAAATCCCGCCTGGCGCGGGCCGAACTCCCCGGTACAGCCGAAGATCCGAATAACATACGATGGGGCGAGGGAGGGAAACGCGGGCCTGTGGTCCTTCCTCAGACGCCCGGACCCCGAGGGGGATTGAAGATGCCGAAGAGATGGGTCGAGGTGACGGCGAGGGGGCCCGCCGAGCGCAAGGACGAGGCGGCGGCCCTCATGATAGAGGCCGGCAGTCCGGGCGTGCTCGAGGACGAGCCCTTCGCGGCGCCGGCGGACGAAGGGGACGGGGCGCCGTCGCCGGTGGCGGCGCTCAAGTCTTTCCTCGCCGGTGACGATGCAGTCTCAGGGCTCGGCGCCTCCCTTCGGGCCATAGGATGGACCTTCGAGACATCCCCTTACAGGGACGTGGACTGGACCGAGCGGTGGAAGCGGTGGATAAGGCCCGTGAAGGTGGCGGCAAGGGGGGTGGAGGGCCGCATCATCGTGAAACCCACGTGGCGCTCCGTAGAGAGCGGCGAAAGGGACGCGGTCATAGAGATAGACCCGGCCATGGCCTTCGGCACGGGTTCCCACCCCACCACCCGCATGTGTCTGCGGGCCATGCTCTCGGTAATCGGCCGGGGCAGGGCCGTGGGCTCCTTTCTCGACGTGGGCACGGGAAGCGGCGTTCTCGCCATAGCGGCGTGCAGGCTGGGGGTCGGGCGGGTGACGGCCCTGGACATAGACCCCGAGGCGCTGCGGGCGGCGCGCCTCAACAGAAGGCTCAACTCCGTATCCTTCACCGTCTCGGCCCTGCCTCTCGGGCGCATACGGGGTCTGTACGACATGGTGGCGGCCAACATCATCTCAGGAGAGCTTGTGAGACTTGCCCCGCAGCTTGGGCGCAGACTCGCCCCTGGCGGGCTGCTGCTCCTCTCCGGCATACTCCGCGACGAGTGCCGCGGGGTGAGGCGCCGCTTCGAGGAGCTCGGCCTGCGTCACGTCAGGACGCTTCGCAGCGCCGAGTGGGCGGCGCTGCTTCTTGCCGGGCCGTCCTCATCGTAGGCGAACGCCCATGAGAAGGTTTTTTGTCGAGCACATAGGCTTCGGGTCCGCGAGGGTCGAACTGCGGGGCGGGCAGCTCCGTCACCTGCGCGACGTGCTGCGCCTGGGCGCCGGCGAGCGCGTGGCCCTCTTCAACGGCCGCGGCGTGGAACTCATAGGGAGGATCGAATCCGTCGGCCCCGACCGCGCCGTCGTCGCGGTGGACAGCGCCGTCGAGCCGACATGCGAGTCTCCGGTGAGGATCGTCCTGCTCCAGGGACTGGGCAAGGGACTCAAGCCGGAGTTCATAATCCAGAAGACCACGGAACTGGGCCTCTCGGCCGTCTCTTTCTTCTTCTCCAGGCGCAGCGTTCCCGTGTACGACGCCGCCAGGGCGGCCGAGAGGCTGCGGCGCTGGAGGCGCGTGGCCGTCGAGGCGGCCAAGCAGTGCGGCCGCTCCATGGTGCCCGAGGTGGCGCTGACGGACGGCCTCGACGGGGCGCTGGGCCGGGCCGGGCCGTGGGAGAGGGATACGCTCAGGGTGGTGCTCAGCGCCGGAGAGCGCCGCAGGGGCCTCAAGGAGCTCCTCGCGGACGGTCGCGGCCGGGTGCGCTCGGTCATCGCCGTCATCGGCCCCGAAGGCGGGCTGACGGAAGAGGAACTCTCAACGGCCCGAAAGGCGGGCTTCGAGCCGGCAGGACTCGGACCGAGAATACTGCGCACCGAGACGGCCGCCGTGGCCGTGGCCGCCGTAATCCAGTACGAACTGGGAGACATGGGCGCGCCGGCGGCCCTCGAAACCTGAAGACCCGCCGAACCTTGACAGCAACGGCGCCGTGGGATATCTTTACTGAGGGAACCTTTTTGTAAAAGGGTCACAGACCCACGGTTCCCTCAGACTCCCTCCAAAAACTTTTAACGCCCTGCGGTTCATCCCGATTTTGCTTGCAAAATCGGGATGAACCGCAGGGAATTAAAAGTCTTTGAAGGGGGGTTGGGGGAAACGTGGGCCTATGGCCCTTCTACAGAAAGGTTCCCCCAGGGTAATTACTGTCCGGACGGGAGTTGGAGAGTCCGGTCTTGAGTCGATTTCACAATGAGAGTCCCTCGGGGGCAAGGAGGTTTACGGTGAGCGACGAGCAGGCGAGCAAGATAGACGTTCTCATGGCCGAGGAGAGGGTCTTTCCGCCCGACGAGCGCCTGAGCGCCGGCGCCCACATAAAGGGGTTCGACCATTACGAGAGGCTCTACCGCGAGTCGGTCGAGGACCCCGATGGCTTCTGGTCGCGCATGGCCGGCGAGATGCTCGACTGGGAGCGCAGGTGGGAGCGCGTCTGTGAGTGGGACTTCCACAAGCCGCAGGTGAAGTGGTTTATCGGCGGCAGGCTCAACGTGACGCACAACTGTGTGGACCGTCACAGGAAGTCCTGGCGCAGGAACAAGGCCGCCATAATCTGGGAGGCCGAGGACGGCTCTTACCGCACCTATACCTACGAGCAGCTCTCCTACGAGGTGAACCGCCTCGCCAACGTGCTCAAAAAGCTCGGCGTCTCCAGGGGCGACCGCGTGACGCTCTACCTGCCCATGATCCCGGAGCTCGCCTTCGCCATGCTCGCCTGCGCCCGCATAGGGGCCATACACAGCGTCGTCTTCGGCGGTTTCAGCCCGGCCTCCCTGCGGGACCGCATACACGACTGCGGCTCAAGGCTCGTCATAACCTCCGACGGCGGCGTCAGGGGAGGAAGGCTCATCCCCCTGAAGGCCAACTGCGACGAGGCCATCGAGGGTGTGTCGTGCGTTGAGCGCGTGCTCGTCGTAAGGCGCACGGGTCAGGACGTGGCGATGAAAGAAGGGCGTGACACATGGCTCCACGACGAGCTTGAGGCCGACGACATCACCGACATCTGCGAGCCCGAGGTGATGGACGCCGAGGACCCGCTCTTCATCCTCTACACCAGCGGCTCCACGGGCAAGCCCAAGGGCGTGCTCCACACCACGGCGGGCTACCTCCTCTACGCGGCGCTCACCTTCAAGTGGATATTCGACTGCCATGAAGAAGATATTCATTTCTGCACGGCCGACATCGGCTGGGTGACGGGCCACTCCTACATAGTCTACGGCCCGCTCGCCTGCGGGGCCACGACGCTCATGTTCGAGGGCATACCGACCTACCCGGCGCCGGACCGGTTCTGGGAGATAGTCGACAAGCACAGGGTCAACATCATCTACACCGCCCCCACGGCCATCCGCGCGCTCATGCGAAGCGGCGACGAGTGGGTGAAGCGCCACAGGCTCGACACCCTCAGGATCCTCGGCTCGGTGGGCGAGCCCATAAACCCCGAGGCCTGGATGTGGTACCACGACGTGGTGGGCAAGGGGAGACTCCCGGTGATCGACACGTGGTGGCAGACCGAGACGGGCGGCATACTCATAAGCCCTCTGCCCGGCGCGACGACTCTCAAGCCCGGCTCGGCGACGCGGCCGTTTTTCGGGGTCGTGCCCAGGGTCCTCAAGGAGGACGGAAGCGAGGCCGGCGTCGACGAGGGCGGATACCTCGTCATCGAGCGGCCCTGGCCCGGGATGCTGCGGGGAACCTACGGGGACCCGGAGAACAGGCGCATGAAGGAGGTCTACTTCAGCCGCTTTCCCGGTTACTACTTCTCCGGCGACGGCGCGAGGGTAGACGCCGACGGCGATTTCTGGCTCATGGGCAGGATAGACGACGTGCTCAACGTCTCGGGCCACAGGCTCGGCACGGCCGAGATCGAGAGCGCGCTCGTCTCGCACGAGGCCGTGGCCGAGGCGGCCGTAGTCGGCTACCCCCACGATGTCAAGGGAGAGGGGATATATGCGTTCGTGGTGCTCAAGGAGGGGGTGGAGGCGGACGAGGCGCTCGGAAAGGCGCTGGAAGACCACGTAAGGAAGGTCATAAGTCCCATAGCCAGACCCGACAAGATACAGTTCGCCGCGGGCCTGCCCAAGACCAGAAGCGGCAAGATCATGCGCCGCGTGCTGCGCAAGATAGCGAACGGCCACGTCGAGGACCTCGGCGACACGTCCACGCTGGCCGACCCCTCGGTGGTGGATACGCTCGTCAGGGGGAGGTTGTAAAAAAACCTCCCGGCGTCGACGGAGGGGGAGAGACTTTCCGTAGGGGCGGGCGCCGCCGTCTCCACCCGACTCTTCAGGGACCTTCGATTGCGGTGCCGGGGGCGCCCCGTTCCCGCGGGAACGGGCGGGCAGGGGGCTCCGGGGGACCCCGTGACAGAAAGTCTCTGCAGCGACGCCGGTGGAAGCGGCGGGGGCTTACGCCCCTGTGCGGCAAGTTCCCCCTGAAGCGATCACCGGGAGGCTATCTTTATCCGGGCCTTGCGCCGGGAGCGGGGCCGGGCGGCCTCAGTCCTGGTTGCGGCGCGCCATCTTCTTGGTGGCCTTTGCGCGGCGCTTTGCGGCTTCCTGGCGTTTGCGTTTCTTCTTGACGCTCGGCTTTTCGTAGAACCTTCTCTTCTTGATCTCCTTGAACGTGCCGTCCTGGGCCAGCTTGCGCTTGAGGATCTTCAGCGCCTTTTCGAGCTGGTCGTCGAAAACCTTGACCTCTGACAAAAAAAACACCCCTTCCGTGAATTAATGGTGAATCAACAGCCGCGCGTTTGTCCATCCGAGTCGTCCGCCGTGGAAGCCGTGAAGGCCCCTGCCTGCATGAAGACGAGTCCAGCGACCCTTTGGAGATGAAAAACGCAAATTTCTGTGATTATATCAGAAATACCCTTGCAGTCAAACAATTAATCGGAGTAATTCCCGCGGGCCGCTTTTCGGTCCCGACCGGCAGGGAGGCTTTACTTTGACAAGATGCGGTGTATCTGCTATCTTCAGGAGGCGCTGATTGAGGAAGCCCTGATGCATTCCCCGGTGGAGGCCGGAGGCCCGAGTGGCGGAACCGGTAGACGCACGGGACTTAAAATCCCGAGGCCGATAGGCCGTGTGGGTTCAACTCCCACCTCGGGCACCAGTTTTAATTACCCTGAGGGAACCTTTTGTAAAAGGTTCCCTCAGACTCCCTCCAAAACTTTTAACGCCAGTTGGTTTCCCCCTGTTTTGCCTGGCAAAACAGGGGGAAACCAACTGGTATTGAATGTCTTTGAAGGGGCGTCCTGCCCGCGCCTGCTGCCTCTGGGGGCCGTACCGGGGGTTCGGGCCGCAAAGGCGTAAAAAAAACCGCCTGGCGCGGGCCGATCCCCCGGTACGGCCGAAGACCCGACTAACATACGATGGGCAGGGGGAAGCGCGGGCCTGTGGCCCTTCTACAGGAAGTTTCCACCGGGGTAATTAATCAGAGCTTCCTCAAACTCGCGGAGAACGGCCGGTCCCTACTCTCCGGTGGAGAGAACGCGGTAGCTTATGCGGGTGTTCGTCGCCTCCACTATCTCCAGGCGCACCCCCCTTACGCCTATGACGGTCGAGTCCGAGAGGTCGAAGGTGTAGCGGCGCTCTTCGGCCGCGCCGGCGGGCGAGGGCAGCTCGGTCAGCATCACCGTCGGCCCCACTCTGCCGGAGTAGAGGAGGCGGACCGGGGTTGCGCCGACCTCGCTCTCCTCGATCTCGCGGGGTCTGAGGATATCCTCGGGCCGGTCCCATTCCATGGCGAACGGCGAGAAGGAGCCGTTGTCGTAACAGGCCGCGGAGCCGACGGCCCGCCCCTGCCTTGCGATCAGGCAGACCTGCCAGTCCGCAACGACTCCGGGTATGCGCGGATACATGGAGCGGCTCATACAGCGCAGCACCTCGCCTCCGTCGTCGGTGACGCCCGCGACCTTCCAGACCGAGCCCCTCTGAAGCGGCGGAAAGCGCTGTCCCGGCGGCGAGGGCTGGGGGAAGTCCCTCGTTACCACGTAGCCCCGCCACACAAGCCGCCTCCAGGCGGCGCCGAGGACGAGCTCCTCGCCGACGGCGGCCGTCATCACCTCCCGGGGCGCCGTCACGGCCCTTTCGATCACCCGCGGCTCCACGCTGGAGACGACAAGCGGCGCCGAGCATCCGGCGGCCGCGACAACGACTATGAGGGCGAAGAGCTTTCTCGGCACTTGAAGGGACTTCGGCAGGGATGAAAGGGTGGCGGAAAGGGGAGGGAGTCGAACCCCCCGGCCGCCGGGTCTCGGCGACCAACAGGTTTTGAAGACCTGCAGGGCCACCGGGCCCTTTCCCTTTCCTCAGGACGAAGAAACAGGCGCGCATCGAGCCGCTTTTCGCCAATCCGCCGGTCCCTTCGGACTGCCGGTTCGGAGGCGCGCCCCCGCTCTACGGACGTGCCCCCTCCCCCCTCGGGGACCTCCTTAAGTGGTTTGCACGCACCCTGCGGATGGGATCTACGCACTCACGCGTCGGCTCATGCAACGCCTGTTTCAAGCTTTTTCTGCCGGGTTCTCCGTGGGCGAAGGCTTTTATCCCGGTGACATATCCGGCATCACGGGCCTCCGGCCCCGGGTTGGAACCCTTCCTACTACTATTTTAGCACATCTGTGCGGCGATGCAAGGCGCACAACGCTCCCCGGGCGTTTCGATTGTCGTGCGGCAACGGTATCATTGCCGATCCCTCCGGTGTTTTTCAGCAACCTTGAGCCTCTGCCCTTTCGGGAAGCCTTGAGCACTCGCCCCGGCGCGGTCTTTCGGGGGCAGGGTTGTCGGCGGCGGAGCAGGTAACGGCCTTCCTACTCAGGGAGGCGGTCGCCTTCGGCGGTTCGTTTCTCTATCTGCGTGAGTATGCCGCGCAGCATCCTCACCTCTTTGAGCGTCAGGCCCGTCCTGCCGAGAAGCCGCCTCATGTTGCGCATGATGGCCGCCGGGAGGTGTGAGCCGCCCTTTGCGCCGTAGCCGAGGCGGCGCAGCACACGCTCCAGGTGTTCGTAGAAGGCCTCTGTCTCCCGGCGGGGCGCGGGCCTGATGGTGCGCCCCGGCGCGGCGCCCGTGGCGGTGAAGAGGGCGTGGCAGAGGGCGAAGACGGCGTGCGAGAGGTTGAGCGAGGGGTTGGCCTCGTGGGCCGGTATGTGGAAGAGCATGTCGCAGCGGGCGAGCTCTTCGTTGGAGAGGCCGCGGTCTTCGCGGCCGAAAAGGACCGATACGCGGCCGGCGGCGGCGAACCTCGCGATCTCCTCCACCGCCTCGGCGAGCGTTATGTGGGGGTCGCGGACCTTGCCTGTCCGTCTCGTGGCGCCGATTACGAGCGCCGAGTCGCCCACGGCGTCGTCGATGGTGGCGAAGACCCTTGCGCCGAGGAGGATGGCGGAGGCGTTGCAGGCCATGGCGTAGGCCTCGTCGCAGAGATGGGGGACGGGGTCGACGAGCACGAGGTCGTCGAATCCCGTGTTCATCATTACGCGGGCCACACTGCCTATGTTGGCCGGCCCCATGGGGCGGACGAGCACGATGGAGCAGTTCTTCACGGCGCGGCTTCTCCGCCGGCAAGGCGTCGTCCTATGGCCCTCGCGGCGATGACGCCGGAGGCCGACGCCTGGATTATGCCGCGCGTAACGCCCGCGCCGTCGCCGGCGGCGAAGAGGCCGGGAAGCTCGGTCTCCAGTTCGGCGGTGAGTCTCGGGCGCATGGAGTAGAACTTGACCTCCACGCCGTAGAGGAGTGTGGAGGTGGAGTTCATGCCCGGCGCAATCCTGTCGAGGACCTCGATCATCTCTATGATGCCCGTTATGTAGCGGTAGGGGAGCACGAAGGAGAGATCGCCCGGGGTTGCGTCGGCGAGGGTGGGCGTGACCGCCCCCTTCCTTATCCTTTCGGCCGTTGAGCGTCTTCCGCCGAGCAGGTCGCCGAGGCGCTGGACGATTATGCCTTCGCCCAGGAGGTTAGCGAGCCTTGCGATGAGCCGGCCGTATTCGACGGGCTCGTGGAAGGGCTCGGTGAAGGTCGTGGAGACGAGTATGGCGAAGTTGGTGTTGCCGCTCCTTCTCGACGAGTAGGAGTGGCCGTTGACGGTGCAGAACCCTTTGTGGGCCTCCTTGACCACCACGCCGTAGGGGTTCATGCAGAAGGTGCGCAGCCTGTCGTCGAAGCGGCGCGAGTTGTAGACGAACTTGGCCTCGTGGAGCACGTCGGTCACGGGACTCAAGACGGCCGCCGGTATCTCGACCCTCACGCCTATGTCTACGGGGTTTATGGTCGTGCCGAGGCCGAGGGAGCGCCACAGGCCCTGTAGCCACCCGGCCCCGGAGCGTCCGGGGCTGAGCAGCGTGAAGCGCGAGCGCAGCTCCCTGCCGTCGGTCGTCACCACGCCGGCGGCCCTGTTGTCGCAGCGCACCATGGAGGCGGCCTCGGTCTCGAAGAGCAGCTCCACCCTGCCGTCGAGCTCCTGTCTCAGTCTCTTGAGCAGCCTTATGCAGCGGTCCGTTCCGAGGTGCCGGATGGCGAAGGGCACGAGCCTGAGTCCGGCCCTGGCCGACGCCTCCTCTATGCGCTTCACCCCCTCGGCGTCCATGCCCTTGAGCTCCCCGGGCGCTCCGAAGCGCACGTAGAGGTCGTCCACATAGGCGATGAGGGCGTCGAGCTCGCCGGCTCCGACGTACTCGGAGAGAAAGCCGCCGACCTCGCCGGAGAGGTTGAGCTTTCCGTCGCTGAAGGCCCCGGCTCCGCCCCAGCCGCTGAATATCTCGCCGCGCTCGCGTTTGTCTATGTCGCGGCCCTTCTCGACGAGGAGGACCCTGGGCCTCGGAGAGCGGGCCGTGAGCTCGAGGGCCGCGAAGAGCCCGGCGGGCCCCGCGCCCACTATGATGACGTCGTACTCCATTGCCTAGGCTTCTCTCCGCGGCGGCGGGACGCTGGTCTTTATCGCGGCTGTCGAAAGTCTCCGCCGGCCGGTTGCCCGGAGCCTCCCCACCAAATTTATCCTCAAGGACGCCTCCTGTCAAGCTCCTGCGGCCAATAAGGGCTTTGAAAGCCGTCGTTTTTATGGTATCGTTCCATACCATGAAAGGACTGCTCAGAGGTATAAAGGGGGGGCTGGCCAGGACCCACAACGCCATAATGGGGGGGCTTGAGTCGGCCTTTGCGAGCAGGTCGCGCGAGGACCTTCTCGAGGCCATAGAAGAGACGCTCATCGTCGCCGACGTGGGGGCGCAGACGGCCGTGGAGATAGTGGACGGTCTGCGCGAGAGCGTGGTGGGCCGCGACATGGAGAAGCTCAAGGCGAGACTCAGGGAGCGGCTCGTAGCCGTACTATCGGCCGTAGAGGCGCCGCTTCAGATCACGGCCTCGCCCTTCGTCGTCATGGTGCTCGGTGTGAACGGCGTCGGCAAGACTACGACCATCGGCAAGCTCGCCTCCCGTCTCGCGGCCGAGGGGCGAAGCGTAGTGCTCGGAGCATGCGACACCTTCCGCGCCGCCGCCATAGAGCAGCTCGAGCTCTGGGGCGAGCGCGCCGGCGTGCCCGTCATAAAGCAGACCCACGGCGCAGATCCCGGGGCCGTGGCCTTCGACGCCGTCAGGGCTGCGAAGAACCGCGGCGCCGACGTGGTCATACTCGATACGGCCGGACGGCTCCATACGAAGGTGAATCTCATGGAGGAACTCAAGAAGGTGAGGCGCGTGGTCTCGCGCGAGATAGCGGAGGCCCCTCACGAGAACCTGCTCGTCCTCGACGCCACCACAGGGCAGAACGCCCTCAGTCAGGCGCGGCTCTTCAACGACGCCGTGGGTGTCACGGGCCTTGCGCTCACAAAGCTCGACGGCACGGCCAAGGGCGGCATACTGGTGGCCCTGGCCCGCGAGCTCGCCATCCCGGTGCGCTTCGTGGGCGTGGGCGAGAAGGTCGAGGACCTGCGCCCCTTCAGCGCCGCCGAGTTCGTCGAGGCCCTCGTCTGAAAGGGACTCCTTGAGGCCGGGCCCTCCGCCTTCGCGGCCACGGCATGGTGCGAGCGTCTTTTTCGCCGTCGAGAGAGAAATTGGGAGGTGAGCTTTGGACGAGAAGTTGAGGACCTTCTACGAACTCTACGAGCGGAGGAAGAGCATCCGCGATTTCCTGGACAGGCCGGTCGAGGACGATAAGCTCGCCCGCCTTCTCGAGGTGCTGCGCCGGGCCCAGAGCGCCGCCAACTGCCAGCCCTGGCACTTCATCGTCATAAGGGGCGAAGACCGGGCGGCCATAAACGAGGTCTTCTACCGGGAGGGCTTCAAGCGCGCGCCCGTGATAATCGCCGCCTGCGCCGAGCCGGCGAAGGCGTGGACGCGCCGCTGCGACGGCCGCAACTACGCCTGGGTGGACACGACCATAGCCGTCACCGAGATGATCGGGGCGGCCACGGCCGAGGGACTGGGCACCTGCTGGATAGCCTCCTTCGACGTCGAGAGGGTGAAGGCCGTGCTGGCCATCCCCGATGACATAGACGTGGTGGGCCTCATCGCCGTCGGCCACCCTCCCCAGCCGCTCAGAAAGGAAGAGAAGGACCGCAAGGCGCTGGACGAGATAATCCACTGGGGCCGCTGGCGGCGGTAGGGCTTCCCCTCCGGGGAGCCCTCA
>DRME01000082.1 GCA_011375175.1 Deltaproteobacteria bacterium
TCTGTAGAAAGTTTCCCCCAGACCCCCTTCAAAGACTTTCAATACGAGTTGGTTTCCCCCTGTTTTGCCAGGCAAAACAGGGGGAAACCAACTCGCATTAAAAGTTTTTGGAGGGAGTCTGAGGGAACCTTTTTACAAAAAGGTCCCCTCAGTGTATTTATGGGGAGTATCGTGGGTTCAGTCTGTGCAGTCCCGCCGTTCCTTCGGCTATTCCCAGCGATGAGAGTTTTCGGTACAGCTCTGCGGCCCGGTCGGTGAGCCCGGTGCGTTCGTAGAGGAGGGCCAGGTTCATCAGGGCTGCCGCGTTCGTATCGTCCTTTTTCAGCGCCTTTTTGAAGAAGGCTTCGGCCTCGGCGGTGCGGCCCTTTTTGGCGAGCACGATGGCCTTGTTGACGAGGGCGTAGACGTAGTCGTCGCGGAGCTCGAGTGATCTGTCGATGTAGGTCAGGGCCTCGTCGAGCATGTCCGCCTTGATGAGAATGGAGCCCACCTTGTTGTGGAGCCTGTAGTCGTCTGAGTCGAGTTCCATGACTTTCTTGTAGACCGCCACGGCGCCTGCGTGGTCGCCTTTGCGCTCGAGCGAGGCCGCTTCGTAGAGGAGTCTCTTAGCGCGTCTGGCCAGACGCTCCTTCTCCGTCTCCTCGGCCGTCCGCCCCGCCTGCGCCGCCTCTGGGCCATCGGCGGCCTCTACGGCAGGGGAGGGCGTTTTTTCCACGCCGTCCGTGGCGGGCGCCGCGGCCGACGGCGGGACGGGGACCGGCCTTTGCGGCCCGGCGTCGGCTGCGGCGGAATCTCTTTTCAGCCATTCCAGTTCGTCGAGCGGAGCCTTTACCTCTTCGGTCTCCATCTCCTCTTCACCCTCTTCGCCCGCTCCCTGCTGCGCCGACGCGGCCGTGGGGAGCGGCCCGGCCGGGGAGGGCGCGCCTTCCTTCGCCGCCACGGCCTCCTCCCAGCCGCCCTCTTCGTCTCCGCCCGGTGTGGCGGCCCGCTGCGCCTGTCCTCCGGGGACGGTCTCTTCGAGTGTTTTTTCCGGGGACGGGGCGGCCGGGGCGACGGTGTCGGGCTCCGAGGGGATGGAAGGATCAGCCTGCTGCGGCCTCGCCGCTTCGAGGGGGTCTACGCTTTCGCCCGGCCCTGCGGGGGACGCCGGTTGCGAAGCCGTCGAAGCCGTGGTCTGCGGCAGGGGAGCGAGGCCGGCATGGGCCGCTCCGGAGCCTTCGGGGGTTTCAAGGTCAGGCCCTTCGGAGGCTGCCTCCTGCGGGCTGGCGGGTGCCGCCGCTTCCCAGCCCTCTTCGCGCGCCTCCTCCGTCTCCGCCTCTGTGTCGCCGTAGGCTGCGGCTTCATCGGCGGCTGCCGACTCCTCGCTCAGGGCGTAGACGGGCCGGGCCGTGTCGGGCCACGGCGCCGGCCGCGGGAGCGCGGCCATGGGCGGGGGCTCTGCGGAGAGGGGGGACGGCGGTGCGGCGGGGTCGCTGCGCCCGAGCCTCTTCATGCCGCCCGGTGTTG
Organism: Deltaproteobacteria bacterium; assembly: GCA_011375175.1. Lineage (NCBI taxonomy): Bacteria > Pseudomonadati > Myxococcota > Myxococcia > Deltaproteobacteria bacterium. The sequence goes on from DRME01000082.1 coordinate 1,507, forward strand.
CGAGGGCCACGAGCCCGGGGGACTCCTTCGGCCTTGAGGAGACGGCCGCGGCCTGCCCTTTCTCCCTCTTCTCCGGGGCGGTAGCGGCGGCGGTGGGATGGGAAGCCGCGCCGGGCTCCTCTCTTGCCGGCGCGGCCTTTGGGGGCTCTTCCTTATCTTTTCGCGTCGCCTCCGCGACCGCCGGCACCGGGACCGGGGCGGCGGAGCCCTCCGTCCCTTGGGCCGTCGCGCCCTCGCCGTCGGCGCCGGCCCGTGAGGCCGGCGGGTGGGGCGGAGGGGATGGGGCGAGAGATCTCAGGTGGGCGACGACGGCGAAGCCTACGGCCGCCGACAGGACCGCCAGCGCGAGCACGGGGGCGAGGCCCCGCAGGGCCGACGCTCCCTTCTTCTCCTGCGGCCGGACCATGGCCCTGAGCCCCGGGGGGATCTCGCGGCGCGGTTGCCGGCGGTCGTCTCTTGTTCTGGACAGTAGCTCCGAGAGTATGCTCATCGGCTAAAGCCCCCGAGCGGACGTATGGGCGAGGTCGGCGCAGGCCCCCTCAAGCGACGGCCTCGCCGGCCTTCTTGGGCGCCCTCCTCGCCGTCTCGGTCTCCATTGCCGCCCGGCTCACGGCCTTGGCGACCCGCTCGGCCACGCGTTTGTCGAAGACACTCGGTATGATGTAGTCGGGACCGAGCTCGTCGGGGCCGACCACGGACGCTATGGCCTCGGCCGCCGCAAGCTTCATCTCGCGGTTGATGGCGGCGGCCCGGCACTGGAGCAGTCCCTTGAAGAGCCCCGGAAAGCAGAGCACGTTGTTTATCTGGTTCTGGTAGTCGGACCTGCCGGTCGCCACTATGGCGGCGTACCTGGCCGCGAGCGACGGCTCCACCTCCGGCACGGGGTTGGCCAGGGCGAAGACGACGGCGTCGGGGGCCATGGAGCCGAGCATCTCCTCGGTGACGACGCCGGGCGCGGAGAGTCCGATGAAGACGTCGGCGCCGTTCATGGCGTCTGCAAGCGAGCCGCGCTCGCCGTCGGGGTTCGTCTCCTCGGCGAGCCGCCGCTTGGGCTCGTTCATGTTTTCACGCCTTCCGCGATAGAGCACGCCCCGTGAATCGACGCCAACGATCCTCGCGGCCCCGGCGCTCAGCAGGAGGCGGCATACGGCTATGCCGGCGGCTCCCAGGCCGTTGACGACGATCTTTATCTCGCCGATCTCCTTGCCCGTCACCTTCAGCGCGTTGAGGAGCCCGGCGAGCACCACCACCGCCGTGCCGTGCTGGTCGTCGTGGAAGACCGGGATGGCGAGCCTTTCGCTCAGCTCCCGCTCGATCTCGAAGCACCGCGGCGACGATATGTCCTCCAGGTTCACCCCGCCGAAGACGGGCGAGATGTTGACGACCGTCTCGATGATCTCGCGCGGCTCCCTGGTGGCCAGGCATATGGGAAAGGCGTTCACGCCGCCGAACTCCTTGAAGAGCATGGCCTTGCCCTCCATTACGGGCAGCGCCGCCTCGGCCCCGATGTCTCCCAGTCCCAGCACGGCAGTGCCGTCGGTGACTATGGCCACCGTGTTCTTCTTTATGGTGAGGTTGTAGGCCTTGTCGCGGTCCCGCGCTATCTCGCGGCAGACCCTCGCCACACCCGGCGTATAGGCCATGGAGAGGTCGTCGCGGGTCTTGAGCGGCACCTTGTTCTCGATGCTTATCTTGCCGCCCAGGTGGATGAGGAAGGTCCTGTCCGATACGTTGATGACCTCGATGTCCGGCAGACCCCTGAGCGCCTCGACGATCTCCTGCTCGTGCGAGGTGTTGCCGGCGTTTATCGTGTAGTCGCGCGTTACGAACCTGCCGTCGGCCTCCACTATGTCGATAGCCCCTATGTCGCCTCCCCCGTCCCCGATGACGGATGTTATGCGGCCCACCATGCCAGGCGTGTTCTTGGCCTTGATCCTCACGGTGAAACTGTAGCTCGGACTCGGCACCGGCATATTCTCTTCTCCTTAGTGATGTGAAGCGTAACGGGAACGGCGACGGCCGCAAGGGCGGACGTCTTCAATATAATCGGATAATCGGCAGGTCGGCTGCAGAACTTGAAGGGGGCCTTACCGGTCGAGCTCCTTAAGGGCCTTCATCTCCGCCTCGTTCAGGGAGCGGGCCTTCTGCGCCGCGCTCCTTGCCTTTTCAGGCGCGGTGGTGAGTGTGTCCACGTAGGTGTCGATGATCTCGCTCGCCGATTTGCCCTCCTCCTGCGCCTGCTGCGACGAACAGCCCGCCGGCAGGGCGCACAGGAGGACGGAGATGGCCGTGAGCTGAAATTTTTTCTTCATATCCCCTCCGTCTCTGGTATAATCCGCTCTCAGGGAAGCTTTGTTTTGCTCCGCCGGGGGAACCTTCTGTGGCTTCCTTCAGGTACATGATGCCACAGGGCGGCTCCGGAGATCAAAGGTAATGTGGGGGGAGGGGGGAGGGGGGAGCCGGTTTTTTTCATGGACAACACGGCGCTGCGCCGTCTGCCCTCGGTGGACGGTCTTTTGAGGCGCGATACCTGCCGGGAGCTCGTCGAGCGCCACGGCGTTTCGCTCGTGACGGCCGCCGCCAGGGAGGTGACGGCCGGGCTGCGCAGCCGGCTGCTCGCCGGGGAGGCGGTGGATGTCGGCGGAGGCGAGGTGGAACGGCTCGTGGCCGAGCGGGTGGAGCGGCTGCTCTCGCCGCGCTGCAGGCCCGTGGTCAACGCCACGGGCACGCTCATGCATTCGAACCTCGGCCGCGCCGTGCTCGCCAGCGACGCCGTCGAGGCGCTTCAGGCGGCCGCGGCCGGGCCGGTGGCCCTGGAGTTCGACCTCGAAAGCGGCGCGAGGGGAGAGCGCGACGCCGCCGTCGAAGAGCTTCTCACAAGGCTCACCGGCGCCGAGGCGGCCTGTGTTGTCAACAACAACGCAGCCGCCGTGCTCATCGTCCTCGACACCCTTGCCGCGGGACGGGAGGTGGTGGTCTCGCGCGGCGAGCTCGTGGAGATAGGCGGCTCCTTCCGCCTGCCCGACATAATAGAGAAGAGCGGCGCCGTCCTGAGGGAGACGGGAACGACCAACAGGACCCACCTGCGCGACTACGCCGGCGCGGTCTCGGAGCGCACGGCGCTTCTTCTCAAGGTGCACCGCAGCAACTTCGAGGTGAGGGGGTTTACGGCCGAAGTGCCGCTCGCCGACCTCGTCGGCCTCGGCCGCAGCCGCGCTCTGCCGGTCGTCGAGGACCTGGGCAGCGGCTCGCTGGTCGATCTCTCGGCCTTCGGCCTCGGGCGCGAGCCCGTGGTGGCCGAGAGCATAGGGGCCGGCGCCGACATAGTCACCTTCAGCGGCGACAAGCTGCTGGGCGGGCCGCAGGCCGGCCTCGTCGTGGGCCGCCGCGAGCTCGTGGGACGCATAAAGCGAAACCCCCTGAAACGCGCCCTTCGCTGCGACAAGCTCACGCTCTCGGCACTCGAGGCGACGCTCAGGCTCTACCTCCGCCCCGAATCGCTGAGAGAGCGCCTGCCGGTGCTGGCCGCCATGACCATGCCCTTCGAAGAGACGGCGCGGCTGGCCGAAAGGCTCCGCGGGCTTCTCGCCGGGAGACTGGGCCCCGGCTTCCATGTGAGCGTCCGGCGCGGCGAGACCCTCGCCGGGAGCGGGGCGCTTCCTGGGTTCGCCGTGGAGACGGCGCTCGTCGCCGTAAGACACGACAGGGTAAGTCCACAGGCCCTGTACCGGGCCTTTCTTCGAAACGACCCGCCCATCGCAGGCCGGGTCAAGGACGAGATGTTCCTCCTCGATCCCCGGTGCGCCGGCTCGGCCGAGGCATGCGTGCCCTCGCCGGAGGTGGTGGAAGGACTCGTTTCGTGACTACGGGCGGCCCCGCGCCGCCGAATTCGCAGGCAACGGGAGGAAAGACCATGGCGAGACCGGCAATGACGGCGGCGGCGCTGGCCGCCGCGGGCCTCATCTTTTCAGCCGCCGCCGCCGGCGGCGAAGACGACGGCACTGTCATAAGGATATTGAGTCCGCGCAACGGCGAGGTCGTCAAGGGCGACACCGTGGAGCTGAAGTACGAGTGGACCAGCGGCGGAAAGGCCCACCATGTCCACATATACCTCGACGGCGAGCGGATAAAGACCACCACCTTCAAGGGGCTCTTCAAGGGCAGGCACGCCGTGGTGCTGCGGCCCGCCACGAGCGACCACGAGCTCCTCGATGTCGTCGAGGCCGTCATCTTCACCGTGGAGTAGCCGCCCGGCGGCGCGGCGTCCGGGAGCATCCGTGTGACCGAGGGAACCGTGGGTCTGTGACCCGGGGGCCTATGATCCGTGGGGCTATGCCCCTTACAAAAGGTTCCCTCAGGGTAATCTCGGAGTTCTCCTGATTCGTCATCGAGAGGGCTTTTTCCCTCCCCCATCGGCTTGCGGGGATCACTCCGCCGGCCTGCCGGGCCGTCGCCTCCCCGTCTCTTTTCCATCCCCGTCGGTACCTTCGCACTGACACTCTCCGCTCTTCTTCCAGGCCGCCCGCCGGCCGTTCGGCCCCGACACCGGCCTCCTCCCTGGCCGTGCCCGCCGTGAAACTCCACGGGCTCCGCAGGCGCAGGACCGGGTCGTGTGTAGAGGCATGGAAGGATGGGTGAACGGAATCTACACATGCCTTGACAAAAGCGGAATGTGGCGGCATATATCGAAATAGAGGGAGGGTCGGGGAAAGATCGTCGTCGAGCCCCTTGAGCAGAGAGGAGGTGATGGAGATGAGATACGTCAAGATGTTTTGCCTCCTGTGGTCCGCCGCCCTCGTCGTCGCGCTCCTGGTCGATGGATGCGGCGGCTTCCTGGGCAGCAGCGAGAGCAGCGGAGGCACCGCCGCCGACACCACCGCCACAGCCGGGGGCGGCGACGGCACCGCCGCCGGCGGTAGCGGCACCACAACCGGTAGCGGCACCGGCACCACAACCACCACCGGCGGTACCGGCACAACCACCACCAGCGACACCACCGGCGATGGAGGCAGCGAGGGGAGCACTGACAGCGGCGGCGGCGGCGACAGCGGCGCCACGACCGTAACACCGTGGGCGAAGGCATTTGGAGGGATATATAACGACGACGGATACTCCGTCGTCCAGACCGCCGACGGCGGTTACATGGTGGCGGCCCAGACAAGCTCCTTCGGCGCGGGCGGTATCGACGCCTGGCTGTTGAAGCTCGATGCGACGGGAGGGGTGGCGTGGCAGAAGACATATGGCGGGACCATTGACGATTACGCCTACTCCATCGTCCAGACCTCCGACGGCGGCTACATGGTGGCTGGAGGCAGAGGCGGCAACGGCGAGTTGTGGCTGGTGAAACTCGACTCCACCGGAGGTGTGTCCTGGCAGAAGATCTATGGAAGGACGAGCCTGGCCACCTACGAAGGAGCCAACTCCGTCGTCCAGACCGCCGACGGCGGCTATATAGTGGTCGGCTATGCCTATTATACGAGCAGCGCCTACGATGTCTGGGTGTTGAAGCTCGACTCTTCCGGCGGTGTGACATGGCAGAAGAGATACGGGGGGACCGGCAATGATTACGGCCACTCCGTCGTCCAGACCACCGACGGCGGCTACATGGTGGCGGCCCAGACAAGCTCCTTCGGCGCGGGCGGTAGTGACGTCTGGCTTTTGAAGCTCGATTCCACCGGAAGAGTCTCGTGGCAGAAGACATACGGGGGGAGCGGTAATGAACACGGCTACTCCGTCGTCCAGACCTCCGACGGCGGCTATGCGGTGGCGGGGTTCACGGCATCGGCCGGCGCGGGCGGCTACGATGTGTGGGTGTTGAAGCTCGACTCCTCCGGCGCTGTGACGTGGCAGAAGGCATACGGGGGGAGCAGTGACGAGTACGGCCGTTCCGTCGTCCAGACCTCCGACGGCGGTTACGTCGTCACGGGCCGGGCGTCCTCGGCCGGAGCGGGCAACGCCGATGTCCTGGTGCTGAAGCTCGACGGCACAGGCGGCCTCGCCTTCAACACGTCAAGCGGCATGTCCGTCACCGACACTGCCGTCACGCCGGCAGACACGACGGTGACCGCCGCCGCCACCAGCGCGGCCGTCACGGACACCGCCATAACCCCTGCGGACACGACCGTAACGCCTGCGGACACCAACGCCACCGTCACCACGCTGGCGCCGTAGGTGCTCTCTGTGCGGCGGTGGGAGCCGGAAGCGGCCGTCGCCAGCGCTTTTTGGGAAGTTCTGACAACTGGGAGGGGGGGTAGCTCTATGAAGAGACTCTGTGCAGCAACCCTGTGGTGCGGCATCGTGGTGTTTCTCGGCTCGGCGGCGCTCGCCCATGCCGCCGAGTGGCGGTTTCCCCTGGGGCTCTCATACATCGGGGGCCTTGACGACGTGGCCGACCTCTACAAGGACAACATCGACAGGAGCACGGCCTATACGGTCTCCGACACCCTGACCTTGCCCGTGGGCATCGCGTTCCAGCCTTACCTGGAGTTCGAAGGCGGCATGGGCGTCGGCATGGGCGTCGGGCCGGCGCAGGTCGTGCTGATCCGCGGCAAGGACGGCTCCCCGGACTACAGCTTCTACAACGTGCCGGTGAGCGCCGAGCTCAGATACAGCTTCCTGCCGGGCGGCGGAATATCCCCCTATCTTCGCGGGGGGGTGCTCTACCACATAGCGGACGGCGACTACCTCGAAAGCTCCTCCGTCGGTTTCGTCGCAAGGGCGGGGATGGAGCTGTCGAGGAAGGGCTCCAGAAGATGGGGCATCGAGGTATCGGTCGATACCGCCGAGCTGACCTTCACCAGATATTCGTCGTCCTCGGGGGCGACCCGGAAGAGCAGCGAGAAGATAAGGCCTCTGGGGTTCTCGGTAAGCCTCTTTATCGTGCTGTAGGGGCGGCTTCACCGCGCCGGGACGGGTAGGCGGCGAGCGCTTCAGCCCCACCTCCACAGCGAGATGACGAAGAGCACGGCGAACACAACGGCCAGGTTCCAGTAGGCGAGCACGTGGAAGGCCCGCTGGGCCGGCGTCTTTGGCGCGGTGCGCGTCCGGTCGTAGGCGCCGATGAGCTTCGCCTTTTCGAGCATCTCCGGGCCGTGGGGCGCCTTCTTGAGCTCGGCCGTCATGTCGCGGCCCGCCCTGTGGCGTGCCATGTGCTCTCCGCCGCGCCAGAGCGCCGAGTCCGTCACGTCGAAGACCCTCCCTTCGTAGGCCACATAGGCCGGGCGTCCGTCCCTGCCGTCGAAGGGCTCGATGGTGGCCGGACAGAAGACGCCGTCACGAGGGTGGGCCGCCTCGCGCATCCGGCGGCGAAGCCTCGGCCCTATTACGGTCACCACCACGGCCGCCGATGAGACGAGTACGAGGTAGAGCGCCACCTTGAGCAGGAGTATGATCCCCCACCGGCTCTGCCAGAGCACCTCCACCCCCTTTATCCTCGATACGGTGAGCAGCACCCCCGTAACGCCGATTACGGCCATGGAGACGAGACCGATGAAGACCTCTCCCCTGGGCAGGCCCTTTTCGGCGTAGGCTGGCCGCAGCAGTATGTGGACGTAAAGTATGGTGCCGAACCATATGAAGGCGGCCAGTATGTGCAGAAAGCCGATGACCAGGCGCACGGGCCTGCGTATGGGACCGAGCACACGGTAGCCGCCCTCGGGGGGCCAGACGTATCCCGATGCCGCGTATTCGAGTCCCCTGTGGGTCAGCTCGCCCCCTCCCCTGGGCGAGACGTGGCAGACCGAGCACCCCTGGTGCGAGGTCTGGGAGTACTGGGGGGTGGCCGACGCCGGCGCGGAAAATGCCGCGACCACGACGGCTACGATGAAGGCGGCAGAGAACGCTCTCAACACCGCAACCTCCTCGATCTCGTTACGCCTGACGGCCGTACCGGAGCGCGCCGCAGGAGAGCCTCCCTCTCCCCGCAGCGGCACCGAGTGAACATATGTCGGTGATGCAGGTGACATGGTATCTCACCGTCCGGAACCTTGTCAATCCTCACCCCTCACGGCATCTTTGCTGTGGACTCCGTCTGCATGTTGTGGTTTAATAAAACCCATCTTTGCGTGGCGAGCGCCGGGACCGCTCCGTTCCGCCGCTTAGGGGGCGAGGACGCCGTCTCCGGCTGCGGGCGCCATCGGCGGCGAGACGAAGCCCGAGTCCGCCGTGCGTTAAGTACAATGAAAAAGAACCGGAGGTGTGAAGTGACCTCACTGTCTGCAAGGTCCGTCTCTTCAGCCCATCCTCGCGGCCGTGGCGGTCTGCGACGCCGCAGAGCGGGGCTTTCGGCCGCGGCGGCCTTCCTGGCGGTCGCCCTCTCGGCGGTCGGCGGCCATGCCGGCGGGAAAGCAACGGAGGCCGGGAGGATGGAGGAGTTGAAGAAGGTACGGGCCGTAATCGAGACCAGGTACGGCGACATGGAGATAAGGTTCTTCCCCGAGGCCGCCCCGCGACATGTGGAGAACTTCATAAAGCTCGCCAAGAAGGGCTTTTATGACGGCACCATCTTCCACAGGGTCATCCCCGGCTTCATGATCCAGGGCGGCGACCCCAACACCAAGGGGCCCAACAAGAGCACCTACGGCATGGGGGGCCCCGGCTACACCATAGACGCCGAGTTCAACGAGATATCCCACAGGCGCGGCATAGTCTCCATGGCCAGGGCCAGGGACCCGAACAGCGCGGGCTCCCAGTTCTTCATAGTCGTCAAGGACTCGCCCTTCCTCGACCGCCAGTACACGGTCTTCGGCGAGGTCGTCTCGGGCATGGAGGTGGCCGACAAAATCGTCAACCTCAAGCGCGACGCCAGGGACCTTCCCCTTGAGCGCGTGGAGATGAAGGTGAGGATAATCGAGTAGCCGGGCCGCCCCGTGCCGGGGGGATTTCCCGGCAGACTCCCTTCAATTACTCCGGGGGAAACGGGGGCCTGCGGCCCTTCTTTAGGGAAACCCTGATTCATTGCACTGAGGGAACCTTTTTGAAAAAGGGTCATGGACCCACGGTTCCCTCAGACTCCATCCAAAAACTTTTAACGCGAGTTGGTTTCCCCCTGTTTTGCCAAGCAAAACAGGGGGAAACCAACTCGCATTGAAAGTCTTTGAAGGGGGTCCGGGGGAAACTTTCTACAGAAAGTTTCCCCCGGAGTCATGAATCAGGGCTTTCGGGGGAGTGAGTCGGGGGGCTCAGGGGGCGGCGGGCCGGACTTCGAGCCTGTTCACAACGTCGTTTACGCCCCATGTGTACCACGCGTCGCACTCGGCGGCGTCCTTTTCGGCCTCGCTCGAGACCACGCCACGGAGGGTCACGACCCAGTTCGACGCCTCGACGCTTATATGCGAGGCGTCGACGAGCCTGTCCTTCTCCAGTATGAGGCGCAGCGCGTCCCTGAGCTCGTCGTCACTGTCCTCCTCCGGCGGCGTCACCTCGAGGCTGTTTATCACGTCGCGCACGCCGGGCACCCACCATGCGAGCACGCCGGCAAGGCGCTTGTGGGAGAGCGAGGGGCAGCGTCCCTCGATGTCTACCACGCCGTTTCGTATCTCGACCGTTATGAGCCGTTCGTCCATGGCCGGCTCCCCGGCGAAGGCGTCTGCAAGGTGGCTTCTTATCTCGTCGTCGGTCATCGACGCGGCGGGCCTGACGGTGAGCCTGTCGACCACGCCGCTTACGCCTTCCACGCCCATGGCCAGCAGCAGGATCCGTTTCTTCCTGGAGATCGAGTCCACCTCTCCGGCGACGACCAGGGCGTCGCCCTCGCGTGTCACCTCCACATCGCCGGCCGCAGGGCCGAGGCCCACGTTCTTCGTTATGGCCGCCTTCAGTGCCTTTACCTTTTCGTCTCCGTTCATCGACGCCTCCGCCCGCTGATTTCTTCGAGGCGGCCCTCTCCGCGAAGTCTCCGCCTCGGGGTCCGCCCGCCTTCTATAGTACCAGAGTGCGGGGCGGGCGGCAAGGGGCGCATATCTTGGGAAGCTCTGATTAATTACCCTGGGGGAAGCTTTCTGTAGAAGGGCCGCAGGTCCCTGTTCTCCCCGCGGCACCCTCGTATGTCATTCGGCTGCTTGGCGGTCCTCAGGAGGTTCGGCCCGCGCCAGGCGGGATTTTTACGCCTTTGCGGCCCGAACCTCCTGAGGACCGCCCCGCCGGAGAGCTAATGCGGGCAACACACCCCCTTCAAAGACTTTCAACGCCCCGCGGACTATCCCGATCTTGCTTGCAAATCGGGATGAGCCGCGGGGAACTAAAAGTCTTTGGAGTGAGTCTTGGGGAGCCGTGGGTCTGTGACCCGTGGGTCTGTGACCCTTAAAGAGGTTCCCTCAGTGCGGTAAATCAGAGTCTCCCTTGATGAAGATCGCTCTTTTTGGCTTGCAAGCGGCCGGTTTCTATGGTAAATAAACCGGACTAAACTACACACGCCCCCGCTTGACCCGGCGGTGTCCGCGTTGCGGGTTCCGGGTTGCATGGGGTGCGGAGGAAAAAACCACTTTAGGAGGCGCGATGGCTTATCTTACGATGAAGCAGTTGCTCGAGGCGGGGGTTCACTTCGGGCACCAGACCAAGAGATGGAACCCCAAGATGAAGCAGTATATCTTCACGTCCCGCAACGGCATATACATCGTCGACCTGCAGCAGACCGTGAGGATGTTCAAGGACGCCTACGACTTCGTCAAGGACGTCACCTCCAGGGGAGGAAAGGTGCTCTTCGTGGGCACCAAGAAGCAGGCCCAGGCGCCGGTGCAGGAGGAGGCCTCGCGCTGCGGCATGTGTTACGTCAACCAGCGCTGGCTCGGCGGGCTCCTCACCAACTTCTCCACCGTCAGGAAGAGTATCCGCAGGCTCAGGACCCTTACGGAGATGAAGGAGAAGGGCGAGTACGAGGGCTACACCAAGCGCGAGGCCCTCAAGCTCGACCGTGAGCGCATGAAGCTGGAGAAGAACCTCGGCGGCATCGGCACGATGGAGGAACTCCCCGACGCGGTCTTCGTCATAGACACGAAAAAAGAGTCCATCGCCATCAGGGAGGCGCGCAAGCTCGGCATACCGGTGGTCGGCATAGTGGACACCAACTGCGACCCCGACCTCGTGGACTACATCATACCCGGCAACGACGACGCCATAAGGGCCATCCGCCTCTTCTCGGCGGCCATAGCCAACGCCTGCATCGAGGGCACCCGCATCTACGAAGAGAAGCTCCAGGCCTCGAAGGACAAGGAAGCGGCCGAGGCCGAGGGGGCCGGCGAGGCCCCTTCCGGCGCTTCGGCGGCCGAGGGCGGCGCCGCGCCCCAGGGCGACGCGGCCAAGGTCGCGGCGGCCCAGGCCCGCTGAACCCTGGTGTCGCCGACCTCCGGGGCCGCCGGCCTGGGCGGGGACGGAAGGGTGATGCGGTAAAGGTCGTGGCGGCTGATGCCCGCTGAACCCTGGTGTCGCCGACCTCGGGGGCGCCGGCCTGGATGGGGGCGGAAGGGCGATGCGGTCAAGGTCGCGGTGGCTGATGCCCTCTGAACCCTGGCAGTGTCGCCGACCTCGGAGGGACGGCGGGGCCGGAAGGGGGACGCGGCCGGGAAGGCGCGGCGGGGTAGACCGCCGCGGACAACAGTTTTTTTCGGGAGGATTTCTTTAGATCATGGAGATATCGGCTTCACAGGTAAAGCAGCTCAGAGAGATGACCGGCGCCGGCATCATGGATTGCAAGAAGGCCCTCAAGGAGACGGGAGGCGACATGGACGCCGCCGTCTCCTTCCTCAGGGAGAAGGGGCTGGCGGCGGCCCAGAAGAAGGCGGGCCGCACGACGGCCGACGGCCTGGTCTATGCGTACATACACGGCGAAGGCAAGATAGGGGTCCTCGTGGAGGTCAACTGCGAGACCGACTTCGTCGCCAAGACCGACGACTTCAGAAACTTCGTCAAGGACGTGGCCATGCACATAGCGGCCATGAACCCCGCCTACATCTCAAGGGACGACGTGCCCGCCGGGGTGGTGGAGGGCGAGCGCAGGATATTCAGGGCCCAGGCCCTGGAGTCGGGCAAGCCCGAGAAGGTGGTGGACCGCATAGTGGACGGCAAGATGGAGAAGTTCTACAAGGAGGTCTGCCTCCTGGAGCAGCCCTTCGTGAAGGACCAGGACCGCACCATCGAGGAGCTCACCAGGGAGGCCGTGGCAAGGCTCGGCGAGAACATAACGATCAGGCGTTTCGTCCGCTACAAGGTCGGCGAGGGCATAGAGAAGAAGACAGAGGACTTCGCCGCCGAAGTCGCGGCGCAGATGTAGGGACGGCGCCGCCGCGGGGCTCCGGAGCCTGCACCGGCAGGGAGGTTGCGCCGGGCCGTCCCTTTCGGGACGACCGGCATATTGACGCATGGCGGATCTCAAGTACAGGCGCATACTCCTCAAGCTCTCGGGCGAGGCCCTCATGGGAGAGCTCCCCTACGGTGTGGATACGGATGTCGTAAACTCCGTGGCCGACGAGATACGCAGTGTGGTGGGCCTCGGCGTGCAGCTCGCCGTCGTCATCGGCGGGGGCAACATCTTCCGCGGCGTATCGGCCAGCGCAAAGGGCATGGACCGCGCCACGGCCGACTACGTGGGCATGCTCGCAACCGTCATAAACGCCCTGACCCTCCAGGACGCCCTCGAAAAGAAGGGGGTCTACACGAGGGTCGTCTCGGCCATCGAGATGAAGGAGCTCGCCGAGCCCTACATAAGGCGCAGGGCCGTGCGTCACCTCGAAAAGGGCCGGGTCGTCATCTTCGCGGCCGGCACGGGCAACCCCTTCTTCACCACCGACACGGCCGCGTCGCTTCGCGCCATGGAGATAGGCGCCGAGGTCATAATGAAGGGCACCAAGGTCGACGGCGTATACGACCGGGACCCGATGAAAGAGCCCGGGGCCGTCAAGTTCGACGAACTCACCTACCTGGACGTACTCAACAGGGAGCTCAAGGTCATGGACACGACGGCCATCACGCTCTGCATGGACAACGCCCTGCCCATAATCGTCTTCAATCTTAAAGTGAGCGGAAACATACTGAAGGTCCTCCACGGCGAGAAGGTCGGCACGGTGGTGCGCTGAGCCTTGCGCCGTCGGGTCCCGAACGGGGCGGCCGGCCTTCGATACAAGCAGAGGGGAGCGGCTTATGGACGAAAAGAGCAAGGTTCTCAAGAGCGCCAGGGGCGCCATGGAGAAGACCGTCGAGGCGCTGGTGCACGAGATGCAGAGGCTGCGCACGGGCCGGGCTTCGCTCGCCATACTGGACGGCATCACCGTCGACTGCTACGGCTCCCGCATGCCCCTCAACCAGGTGGCCACGCTGGCCGTGCCCGAAAGCCGGGTCATAACCATCCAGCCCTGGGACTCCTCGCTCGTGCAGGCCATCGAAAAGGCCATCCTCTCCTCGGACCTGGGCATAACCCCTTCAAACGACGGCAGGCTCATACGCATAACCATCCCGCCGCTCAACGAGGAACGCCGCCGGGAACTCGTCAAGGTCGCCAAGAAGTACGTGGAGGAGGGGAGGGTGTCGATCAGGAACACCCGCCGCGAAGCGAACGACTCGCTGAAGAAACTCGAAAAGGAGAAGGTCCTCACCCAGGACGACCTCAAGAAGGCGCAGCACGAGGTCCAGGAGCTGACCGACAGGTTCATCGCCCGCCTCGACGAGATACTGGCGCAGAAGGAAAAGGAGATAATGGAAGTCTGAAGCCTCTTGTGGGCGCAGCCGCTCGGTGACGGGTCTCAACCTATGGAAAAATTTCCCAGGGAAAAGCTTCCCAGGCACATAGCCATAATCATGGACGGCAACGGCCGGTGGGCCCAGGGCCGCTCGCTTGCGAGGATAAACGGTCACCGCAAGGGCATCAACAGGGCCCGCGACGTGGTGACCTTCTCGCGCGAGCTCGGCATAGAGTGCCTCACCCTCTACACCTTCTCGCGGGAGAACTGGAACAGGCCGGCCCACGAGGTGTCGCTTCTCATGGGGCTTCTCGAGCGCCACCTCATGAACGAAGCGAGGAACATGGTGGAGAACAACATCCGCCTGCGGGCCATAGGCAACGTCGAGGAGCTGCCGGCGCGGGTGCGCGAGGTGGTGGCCAGGGTCGAGGAGATGACCTCCGGCGGCACGGGAATGCTCCTGCAGCTTGCGCTCAGCTACAGCGGCCGGAGCGAGATCGTCGAGGCGGCGCGCTCGCTCGTCCGCGACGCCGTCGCAGGGAGGATCGGGGCCGAGGACATAGACGAGGAGCGCTTCGCCTCCCGGCTCTTTACGGCCGGAGTGCCCGACCCGGACCTCCTCATAAGGACGAGCGGCGAGCTGCGGCTGAGCAACTTTCTTCTCTGGCAGTCGGCCTACACGGAGATATACATCGCCGACGTGCTGTGGCCCGACTTCACGAAGGAACACTTCTTAAAGGCCATCGAGGCGTACACGGCGCGCCAGCGCCGTTTCGGTCTCACCGGCGACCAGGCCGTGAAGGCCGTGGGCTGAAGCGCCGCGGGGGAGGGGTAAGCTGAAGAGGGTAATTAGCGGTCTCTTTCTCATAGCCGTAACGGTCCTCGTGGTACTCTACGCCCCGCTCTCCCTGTTCTCCCTCTTCATTTCGACGATTGCGCTGCTGGCCGTGGGCGAATACAGCGGCTTCGCCGTTTCCGCCGGCAGACCGCGTCTGCAGAGGGCGGCGGCGCTCGCGGCGGCCGCGGCGGCCCCGGTACTCTTTCACCTCTTCGGCCCTTCCGTTGTCGGCCCCTACGTGGCCGCCCTCGTCCTCGCCGCCTTCGCGGCCCGCATGGCCGCGACCGCGGCCCCTCTCCAGGGGGCGGCCGCCGAGGTGGCTTCGACCGTCTTCGGCGTCCTCTACATCGCGCTGCCCGCCTCGTACCTCGTGGCCATCCGCGGGCTCGACTCCGGCGAGCTGTGGATACTCTTCCTCTTCGTCATGGGATGGGCCAACGACACCTTCGCCTACTACGTGGGCAGGAGCCTCGGCCGCAGGAGGCTTTCGCCGAGGATAAGCCCCAGGAAGACCGTCGAAGGGGCCGTGGGCGGCGCGGCCGGGGCGATGGCCGCGGCCTGGCTCTTCGCCGGCCTGGCGGGGCTGCCCATGAGCCCGGCGGCGGCCGCGGCCCTGTCGGTTCCCCTCGCGGCGCTGGCCGTCGTGGGAGACCTGAGCGAGTCGCTTCTCAAGAGGTCGGCGGGGGTGAAGGACTCAAGCTCCATCATACCGGGCCACGGCGGCGTGCTCGACAGGTTCGACAGCTTCCTCTTCACCACACCGGCCCTCTATTATTTCCTGTCATGGAGAACCCACTATCTGTTATAATGTCTCTTCAGGGCAACCCCGGCCCGACGGACTGGGAAGAGGGCTCTTGCGGCCCTTCCTGAAAAAGGTTCCCACCGGGGAATATCTCTGCGGCGAGGCGATGTGACGAAGGTTCTGGCCCTTCTGGGCTCTACGGGTTCCATAGGGAGGAGCACCCTCGACGTCGTGCGGCGTCACGGCGGACGTTTCAGGGTTGCGGCCCTCGCGGCGGGCCGCAACGTGGAGCTGCTCAAGGAGCAGGTACGGCAGTTCCGGCCGGCCTTCGTCTCGGTGGAGACGGAGGAGGGGGCCTGCGAGATGGAGCGTTTCGTCTCGGCGCTGGACTTTCCCGTCGAGGTGGGCTGGGGCGGCGAAGGGGCGTTGAGGGCGGCCGTATTCGAGGGGGTCGACATGGTCGTCTCGGCCATGGTCGGCGCCGCCGGGCTCGTGCCCACGGTGGCCGCCATCCGGGCGGGGAGGGACATAGCCCTGGCCAACAAGGAGACCCTCGTCCTCGGCGGCCCGCTGGTCATGGAGGAGGCGAGGAGGGCCGGCGCAAGGCTCCTGCCCGTGGACAGCGAGCACAGCGCCGTGTACCAGTCGCTGCGGGGCCACCGCCGCGAGGACGTGCGCCGCGTCATACTGACGGCCTCGGGGGGACCGTTCCTCGCTACACCCGTCGAGAGGCTCGCATCGGTCACGCCGGAGCAGGCGCTCGCCCACCCCAACTGGTCCATGGGAAGGCGCATAACCGTGGACAGCGCCACACTCATGAACAAGGGGCTCGAGGTCATAGAGGCCTGCCGGCTCTTCGACCTGCCGCCCTCCATGGTGGCGGTCAGGATACATCCCCAGAGCGTGGTCCACTCGATGGTGGAGTACGTGGACGGCTCGGTCATCTGCCAGATGTCGGTGCCCGACATGCGCGGTCCCATAGCCTACGCGCTCTCCTGTCCCGAGAGGGTCGAGTGCGGCGTGGAGGGCGTGGACTTCTCGTCGCTCACCCTCGAGTTCCGGGAGCCCGATCCGCGGCGCTCGCGCTGTCTCGAGCTCGCCTACGAGGCCATGGAGAGCGGCGGGACCATGCCGGCGGCCCTAAACGCCGCCGACGAGGTGGCCGTGGACGCCTTCCTCGGCGGCCGGATCAGGTTCACCGACATAGCCGCCGTAGTCGAGGCGGTGACGTCCCGCCACAGGCCGCGCAGCCTGCGCAGTATGGACGACATACTGTGGGCCGACGAGTGGGCGAGAGACGAGGCCCGGGCGGTGGTGGAGGGGCTTTGTTTGGATGATGGCGTAGGGCGCAGCGGTGCGTCGGCATTGTAATCCGGGGTGTCGAGTCATAAATGGCGGAGCGTGCGCCGACATTGGGAACCGAGGGAACACAAGCGCAGACACAGGCGGAGCTGCGGGGATTACCCCCTTTTATCTCCGATATCCTTACGCAGGGCAGGAGCATCCCGACCGTCGCCAAGGACGCGGAACTCACCTTGAGGATCGAAGAATTTGTCA
>DRME01000083.1 GCA_011375175.1 Deltaproteobacteria bacterium
AAGGTTCCCTCAGACTCCCTCCAAAAACTTTTAATGCGACTTGGTTTCCCCCTGTTTTGCCAGGCAAAACAGGGGGAAACCAAGTCGTATTGAAAGTCTTTGAAGGGGGTCTGGGGGAAACTTTCTACAGAAAGTTTCCCCCAGGGTAATTAAGCGCAAAAGCTCTCCTTGAAAGGTTATACTTTTTTTAGTATAGTATGGGGAACGAAAGATACTTCCTGCGAGGGGATGCGACCATGCTGAGATGGACCCAAGACCTTTCCGTGGGCGTGGAAGACATAGACGAGCAGCACAGGGAACTCTTCGATAGGGTGAACAAACTCCTGGACGCGCTCCATCCCGGCAACGGCCGGAGCGAGGTGGCCGGCGTCATCGCCTTCCTCGACGAGTACATCCAGACCCACTTCGACGCCGAGGAAGAGGCCATGGAGCGCACGGGCTACGAGGGTTACGGGGCCCACAAGGCCCAGCACGACGTCTTCAGGAAGGACTTCGCCGACCTGAAGCGGGCCTACGAAAAGGAAAACGCCGCCTTGATGCTCGCCGTCCAGACGCAGGACTGGCTCTGCGACTGGCTCATAAAGCACATAAGCATCTCCGACAGGAGCATGGGCGCTCACCTGAAGTCGAGAGAGCGAAGCCCCTGACCCCCTCTACTCCTCCCAGACCACCACCCTGTTCCTGCCCTCCTCCTTGGCCCGGTACATGGCCTTGTCGGCCTTGCTGACCAGCGTCTCCGCATCTTCGCCGTCCTCTGGATAGCTCGCGATGCCCGCGCTGAATCCCACATCCGCCGCGGGACCGTCGCCGGCGAGGAACTCGTGGCTGTTCACTATGGCCAGCAGCTTCTCCGAGAGCTTGAGCGCCCCGTCCTTGCCTATCTCCGGAGTCACCAGCAGGAATTCTTCTCCGCCGTAACGTCCGAGGATGTCGTTCTTGCGCAGGTGGCGGCCCAGAAGCGCCGAGAAGTCGACAAGGAGCTTGTCGCCCAGGAGGTGCCCGTTACGGTCGTTGAACTCCTTGAAGTAGTCGAGATCGATGAATATGACCGAGAGGAGCCGCCCGTGACGCGATGCGCGGCGGATCTCCTCGGTCAGTCTCCTCAAGATGACCCCCCTGTTGTAGATGCCCGTAAGGTGGTCTATCGTCGCCTGGCGCTTCAGGTCGTGGATGAGCTTCGTCTTCTCGACGGCCTCCACCGACTGGGTTGCGAAGATGTTGAGCAGCAGGATGTCCGAATCCGAAAAGGGCTCCGTGCTCTTCCTGTACACCGTTATGCAGCCGATCGAGGCGTCACGGCTCTTGAGCGGCACCGAGAGGACGGCCCTTATGCCCTCGAGCTTGGCGAGCTCGATGTTTACGCACTCCTTGCACCGGCGGATGTCGGTGGTCATGAAGGTCTTGCCGCTCTTTACGACCCCGCCGACAACACCTTCGCCGAAACGAACGTCAGGCTGATTGAGGAAGCCGTTGGAGAGCCCGTAGCCGGCCTTTATCTCCAGCGTACCCTTCTCTATGTTGAAGACCCTTATGGTGGCCGCCTCGGCGCGCACGAGGCTCACGGCGGTCTTGACGATATAGTCGAGTACGTCCTCGATGCCGTCGAATACGACGACCCGCTCCATTATGAAGTGTATCTTGTTGAGAAGAGAGTCTTCCCTCTCGTCTGCCCTTGCGCCGGTATCGATCATTGGGGTACCTCCTCCCCCGCCCCCGGCCGGTATGGCGGCGGTCCGCTGCTGAACAAAGAAGACCTTTTCGACCGCCGCTGCGCCATGGGCTACAGCTCGGCAATTACGGCCTCGCCCATGGCCCTGCAGCCGACCTTCTCGGTGCCGGGCCGGTAGATGTCGGCCGTGCGGAGTCCACGCCCGAGCACCCGCTCCACCGCCCTCTCTATCCGGTCGGCCTCGGCGGGAAGCTCCAGCGAATAGCGCAGCATCATGGCCGTCGAAAGTATCATGGCAATGGGGTTTGCCGCGTCCTTCCCGGCTATGTCGGGAGCGCTGCCGTGTATGGGCTCGTACATGCCCCGCATGGGGCCGCCCTCCCCGGCCCCGCCGCCGAGCCCGAGACTCGCCGACGGAAGCATCCCTATCGACCCCGTGAGCATGGCCGCCTCGTCGGAGAGTATGTCGCCGAAGGTGTTCTCCGTGACGATTACGTCGAACTGCCGAGGATCGCGCACGAGCTGCATGGCGCAATTGTCCACGTACATGTGGGAGAGCTCCACGTCGGGGTAGTCACGGGCCACCGAGCCCACCACCTTGCGCCACAGCTCGAGCGTCTCGAGCACGTTGGCCTTGTCCACGCTGCAGAGCCTCTTTGAGCGCCCCCGGGCCACCTCGAAGGCCACGCGCGCTATGCGCTCGATCTCCGGCGTCGTGTATACCAGCGTGTTCACGCCCCGTTCCGTGCCGTCGGCGAGCTTCTCAACCCCCTTGGGCTCGCCGAAGTAGAGCCCACCCGTAAGCTCGCGCACCACCATGACGTCTACACCCTCAACGACCTCCCGCCTGAGCGGCGAGGCGTCTATGAGCGCGTCGTAGACCCTTGCGGGCCGAAGGTTCGCAAAGAGACCGAGCTCTTTTCTCAGCGCCAGGAGCGCCCTCTCCGGCCTCACGGCGTAGTCGAGCCCCTCCCACTTCGGTCCGCCCACCGCGCCGAGAAGCACGGCGTCGCTCGAGAGCGCAAGCGAGAGGACCTCGTCGGTCAGCGGCACGCCGTGCGCGTCTATGGACGCTCCGCCAACGAGCCCCTCGCACAGCTCAAATTCCACATCGACCCTTTTTCCGATCTCCTTTAAGACCCCCACGGCCTGGGCCGTTATCTCAGGCCCTATGCCGTCGCCCGCCAGTACGGCGATCCTGTGTCTCTTCACCTGCCGAATCCTCCGAATCCTTGTTCCGCCGCCCCCTCAGGGAGCGCCCTCTACGACGCGCTCCAAGGCGACCTTGAAGAGCTCCACGCCGCTAAGCGGTATGACTACCGTGCTCCGCCGGTCGTTGGATAGCTCCGCTATCTGCACGAACATGCCGCCATCGTTCTCCTTGAGGTCCACGATGATCGTCTTGTGCTCGATGCGCAGCTTCTCGCTGGAGAGCACCCTGCTGACCGCTCCTTCCCTCTTCACGCCGCCCCCTTCTTCCTTATGGACTCGATGAGCCCTCCGGCGGCTATGAGCTCCTGCATGAAGGGAGGCACGGGATTGGCCCTGAACTCCGTCCCCTTCGTCAGGTTCCTGATAATACCGCTGCCGATGGCGACCTCGAGCTCATCGCCCTCGTCCGTGCCCTCCACCGCCTCGGGACACTCCAGGATGGGAAGCCCCATGTTGAAGGAGTTGCGGTAGAATATCCTCGCAAAACTCTTCGCAATGACGCACGACACACCGGCCGCCTTGATGGCGATCGGGGCGTGCTCGCGCGACGAGCCGCAGCCGAAGTTCTTGTCGGCCACTATTATGTCGCCGGGCCTGACCCTGGAGCTGAACTCCGGGTCCTCGTCCTCCATGCAGTGTTTCGCCAGTTCGGCCGGATCCGTAGTGTTGAGATACCGCGCCGGTATGATCCTGTCCGTATCAATGTCCGCCCCGAACTTCCAGACCTTCCCCTTGAACTTCATACACCCCCCTTCTTACTTTCTTTTTGGAAAAAAGAAAGTAAGCAAAGAAAAACGGTTAATCTTCTTGGACTCCAAACCTCGGCCGCACACAAAGCGGCACTCAACCTCCTCCCCCGTACTTACTTTCTTTTTGGAAAAAAGAAAGTAAGCAAAGAAAAACGGTTAGTCTTCTTGGAGTCCAAACCTCGGCCGCACACAAAGCGGCTACTCGGCCTCTTCCCTCGTACTTACTTTTCCTTTTTGTATGTTCGGCGGTCCCCGGAAGGTTCGGGCCGCAAGGGCGTATAAACCCCGTCCGGCGCGGGCCGAACCTTCCGGGGTCCGCCCCCACGCGGCGGCCGCAGTCAGGACACCCCCCTTCAAAGACTTTTGATTCCCTGCGGATCGCCCCGATTTTGCAAACAGAATCGGGGTGATCCGCAGGGCGTTGAAAGTTTTTGGAGGGAGTCTGAGGGAACCTTCTTGTAAAAAGGTTCCCTCAGGGTAATTCACGCCCTGCGGACCGTTATCACCTGGAGCGCCCCGCCTGCGAGGCGTTTTTTGCGAAAGTCCTCGAAGCCGCAGGCGGCAAGCAGCCCCTGCGCGTCCGTATCGAGCCAGGTGTGGACCGTCTCTCCTTCCACGAGCAGGAAAAAGAGCCTCTGTATCGTCCGTCCCGCTCCCTCGGCCCTGTCATAGTCGAAGACAACGAGACGCCCTCCCGGAACGAGCACCCTGTGGGCCTCCCGCAAGACCGCCTCGCGCGCCGCGCCGTCCACTTCGTGGAGCCCCATCGAGACGACGACGGCGTGGAAGCTGCCCGATGCAAAGGGCATAGAGGCGGCGTCCCCCCTTACAAACCGGGCCTTGCCTCCCCTCTTGCGCGCCTTTTCGGCCGCCACGGCGAGCATCCCGCAGCTAAGGTCGAGCCCCACGGCCAGGGCCCCGCGCCCGTCGGCCTCGAGCGTGATGGCGGCGGTGCCGCAGAAAGGCTCGAGCACCTTCCAGCCGTCTACACAGCCGAGCGCCTCGAAGACCGCGCCCCTCAAACGCCTCTCGCCTCCGAAGGGAAGACTCAGTATCCGGACGCCGAGGTCGTAGAACGGAGCGAGCAGACCGTAGAGCCTGTCGTGAAGCATACGGAAGGGTCCGTCAGAAAAAGATCAGACCACGTCTTCGGGGTGCGAGATGCGCCCCGTCACGGCCGAGGCCGCGGCCACCGCCGGGTTGGCGAGGTAGACCTCGCTCTTCACGTCGCCCATGCGGCCCACGAAGTTGCGGTTCGTCGTCGCAACGGCCCGCTCGCCAGCGGCCAGTATGCCCATGTGTCCGCCCAGGCAGGGACCGCAGGTCGGCGGGCTTATGACGCCCCCGGCATCGAGAAAGGTCTTGAAGTAGCCCCTTCTCATGGCCTCGGCGTAGATGTGCGGCGTGGCCGGTATGACGATGAGGCGGACCCGCCTCGCAACGCGCCTCCCCTTCAGGATCGAGGCGGCGACCTTCAGGTCCTCAAGCCTCCCGTTGGTGCACGAGCCGATGACGACCTGGTCGATCCTGACATTACCCACCTCGCGCACGCTCTTCGTGTTCTCCGGCAGATGCGGACAGGCGACAACGGGATCGAGCCCCGATACGTCGTAGCGGCGCACGTCGCAGTACATGGCGTCGGGGTCGCTTGCATAGTAGCGGGGACGGCGCAGCGCCCGGCCCTCCACGTACTCTTCGGTGACCTTGTCGGGCGCTATGATGCCGCTCTTTGCGCCGGCCTCGATGGCCATGTTGCAGAGCGCAAGGCGCGAATCCATGGAGAGCCTTTCCACGGCCCCGCCGGTGAACTCCATGGCCTTGTAGAGCGCGCCGTCCACGCCTATGTCGCCTATTATGTGCAGGATGAGGTCCTTGCCGCTCACCCACTTGCCGGGACGGCCCTCCAGTACGAACTTCATCGACTCGGGCACCTTGAACCAGAGCTCGCCCGTTATCATGGCGGCCGCCAGGTCGGTCGAGCCCACGCCGGTGGAGAAGGCGCCGAGCGCGCCGTAGGTGCACGTGTGGGAGTCGGCGCCGATTACGAGATCACCGGGCACGACGATGCCCTTCTCCGGCAGGAGCGCGTGCTCCACGCCCACGTCGCCCGAGTCGAAGTAGTACTTTATCTTCTGCTCGTCGGCGAACTCCTTGAGTATCTTGCACTGGTTGGCGCTCTTTATGTCCTTGTTGGGAGTGAAATGGTCCGCCACCAGGGCGATGCGGTTGCGGTTGAAGACCTTCTTCGCGCCGGCGCGCCTGAAGGCCTCGATGGCTATGGGAGCCGTGATGTCGTTGCCAAGGGCCATGTCGATCTTCGCGTTGACGAGCTCGCCGGGGGTCACCTCCCTTCTGCCCGTATGCCTGGCGAAGATCTTCTCTGTTATGGTCATCGGTCTCATCGATCTTAACAAGCTCTCCTCTCTCGTATTTTCGGCGACACGGTTCGGCGGCCCTCACCGGCAACGATAGCTCACCCTCTCCGACGAGCCGCGCTTTTTCAGCTCCATCTTGTTTATGGCGTTCACGTAGGCCCTGGCGCTCGCCACTATGATGTCCGTGTGGGCGCCGTGGCCGAGCACCACGTGATCGCCCTCGCCGAGCCGCACCGTTACCTCGCCGAGGGCGTCGGTGCCGCCCGTTATGGCGTTGACCGAGTACTTGAGCAGCTTCGACGACGTGCCCGTTATGGCCGCTATGGTCTTGAAGGCCGCATCCACCGGGCCGTCGCCCTCGCGCCTCTCGGTCACCTCCCTGCCGTCTACCTCGATAGTCACTTCGGCCACGGGCTGGGTCTCGGTGCCGCTCTCCACGTAGAGACGCAGGAACCGGAACTTCTCGACCGGCTCGGCGCGCAGCACCTCGTCCTGAACGATGGCCTCGATGTCCTCGTCGAAGACCTCCTTCTTCTTGTCGGCCAGGACCTTGAAGCGCTCGAAGGCGCGGTTTATGTCCTCGTCGTCGAGCTCGTAACCGAGCTCGACGAGCCTAGTTCTGAAGGCGTGGCGTCCCGAGTGCTTGCCGAGCACGAGCCTGCTCCTGGATATGCCCACCGACTCGGGACGCATTATCTCGTAGGTCGTCTTCTCCTTGAGCAGACCGTCCTGGTGTATGCCCGACTCGTGGGCGAAGGCGTTCTCGCCGACGACGGCCTTGTTGGGCTGGACGGTCATGCCCGTTATCCCGGTTACGAGCCTGCTCGTCGGGTATATCTGCTCGGTGTTGACGGCCGTATCGAGTCCCAGGGCGTCGCGGCGGGTGCGCAGAATCATGACGATCTCCTCGAGCGAGGCGTTCCCAGCCCTCTCGCCTATGCCGTTCACGGTGCACTCCACCTGGCGCGCGCCGTTCACCACGGCCGCAAGGGAGTTGGCCACGGCAAGGCCCAGGTCGTTGTGGCAGTGCACCGAGATGACGGCCCTGTCGATGTTGGGCACCCGCTCGCCCATCTCCCTTATGAGGGCGCCGAACTCGTCGGGCAGGGCGTAACCCACCGTGTCCGGTATGTTCACCGTGGAGGCTCCCGCCTCTATGACCGCCTCCACGACCTCGAAGAGGTAGCTTCTCTCGCTGCGCGAGGCGTCCATGGGCGAAAACTCCACGTCTTCCACGAAACTGCGGGCAAGCTCCACCATTTCGACGGCGCGGCGCAGGGCCTCGTCCCTGCTCATGCGGAACTGGTGCCTCAGGTGGATGTCCGACGTCGATATGAAGGTGTGTATCCTCGGCCGCGCAGCCCCGTCGAGCGCCTCGGCGGCGCTCTTCACGTCTTCCGGCTTGGCCCGCGCAAGGCTGCATATGACCGGCCCCTCCACCTCCAGCGCTATGCGCCGCACGGCCGTGAAGTCGCCGGGCGAGCTGAAGGCGAACCCCGCCTCGATTACGTCGACGCCGAGCTTGGCAAGCTGCTTGGCGACCGTTATCTTCTCCTCAACGTTCATCGAGGCCCCGGGCGACTGTTCGCCGTCGCGCAGCGTCGTATCGAATATCCTGACCATATCACCGCTCATGGCAAGTCTCCCCCTCCGCTTCCCCGGCGGCCCGGAAGCCAGACCTCCCGGCGCCACCGCGCAAACCGCCTCTCTATCCTCTCCCGGTTGTCGAGATACATGGTCACTGGACCGGAGGCTACGTAACCGAGCGTCAGCACGAAGAGCATCACGTGGGGCTCGGCGGCGATGACCACGAAGAGGAATATGAGTCCCACCAGCAGCCTGAAGGGCATGCGGCGCGAGAGGTTCAGTTCCTTGAAGCTGTAATAGCGCACGTTGCTCACCATCAGGAACGCCAGGCAGTAGACCAGTATCAGTATGGTTATGTGCTTTGTCGTCTCGCTCTGGCCCAGGTACGTAAAGAGCAGCACCGTCGAGGCCACGAGCATGGCGGCCGCCGGTACGGGCAGCCCCTTGAAGCGGTTGCTCTCCACCGTCGTTATCTGCACGTTGAAGCGGGCAAGGCGCAGCGCGCCGCACACGACGTACAGGAAGGCCGCGAGCCAGCCGTAACGGCCGAAGGGCCTCAGACCCCAGGTGAAGATGAGCACACCGGGAGCAAGACCGAAGGCCACGAGGTCGGAGAGCGAATCGTACTCGACGCCGAACTTGCTGCTCGTGCCCGTGAGCCTCGCTATCCTGCCGTCGAGACAGTCGAAGACGGCCGAAACGAATATGGCCGCCGCGGCGAGTTTGAAGTTGCCGTCCAGACAGGCCACTATCGAGTAGAAGCCGCCGAAGAGGCTCGCCGAGGTGAGCAGGTTGGGCAGCAGGTATATGCCGCGCTTTATCTTCCTTCTCTTGTTCCTTCTCGATTCCTCGAGCACATTGTCGAGCATCGCTTGAGTCTCCGTCTCCTTACGGCTGCGGCCGCTCTCCGGCGCCGCCGCCCTCCCCCGGACCCTGCGCCCCGGCCGGAGCGAACCTGGCGAGCACCGAGCTCCCGGCCCTCACCTTCTCTCCCCTGCGCACCATGGGCTCCGAGTCGGTGGGAAGGTATACGTCGAGCCTGGAGCCGAACCTTATGAGGCCGAACCTCTCGCCCCTCTTCACCCGCTCGCCCGGAGCGAGGCGGCATACTATGCGCCTTGCTATGAGCCCCGCTATCTGGCAGAAGACATAGCGACGCCCGGCGTCGTCCTCCACGAGCACGTAGTTCTTCTCGTTCTCCTCCGACGCCTTGTCGAGACTGGCGTTGAAGAACCTCCCCGGCCTGTACAGCACCTCAAGCACCCTGCCCGAGGCGGGAACGCGGTTTACGTGGACGTTGAAGACGTTCATGAATATGCTGATCTTCAGCGCCTCGTCCTTGAGCAGCCTCTCTTCCCTCACTCGCTCGAGCCTTATGATCTTCCCGTCGGCGGGACTCACCACAAGGTCCGCCCCCTCGGGCACGACCCTCTCGGGATCCCTGAAGAACCAGCAACAAAAGAGCGCCGCCAGCCCAAACGGCCAGGCAAGCCACGCCAAACCCGCTCCCCAGGCCGCCACGGCCGCAACAGCCGGCGCCGCCACAAAAAGAACCCCCTCGAGGGCTATGGGACTCCTCGCCAATTTCTCTCCTTAATTGCACTGGGGGAAACTTTCTGTAGAAAGTTTCCCCCGGACCCCCTTCAAAGACTTTCAATACGAGTTGGTTTCCCCCTGTTTTGCCAGGCAAAACAGGGGGAAACCAACTCGCGTTAAAAGTTTTTGGAGGGAGTCTGAGGGAACCGTGGGTCT
>DRME01000084.1 GCA_011375175.1 Deltaproteobacteria bacterium
CTCGGCCCCCGCCTCAGGACCTCGACGAGGTCGTCGAGGTCCTTGCCGTACTGGACGGCCCGGCGGTAGAGCAGTCCCAGGGGCACGCCGCGAAGGGTGCGCTCCGGGCTCGGCGAGGCGAGGCTCGCCACGGCGAGGCCGGCCGAGTTCATGGCCGTGACGGCGCCGATGTAGCCCGGCCAGGCCACGGAGAGGAAGTCGCGGCCCGAGGCGGGGCGGAAACGGAATACCGTGGAGAGGGCGCACATCTCGTCGGTAAAGACCGGGTAGTCGAGGTTGCGGCCCAGCACCACGCCGTCGTCGCCTCCAAGCACGGCGAAGGCCGTGCAGGCGAGGTTGGCCCCTATGTCGTCGAAGGCGTTGAGCAGGAATACGGAGCCCCTGTCCACACCGGCCGCCTCGGCCAGGGCCTCCATCTCCCGGCGGTAGTCGGCAGGGGCGTAGCCGATCATGAACCGTGCGGCGAGCTTGAGGACCGCCGCCACGAGGCTGCCTGGCGCGAACCTCCTGACGCGGTCGAGATAGGCGCGCACTGCCTCGCAGGCCGCCCTGACCCCATCGCGCACCTGCTCGCCGTGGCCGTGACCGAGCTCTTCGGGCCCGCCCCGAAGTTCCACGACGGCCGGTCCGCCCCCCTCACCCTCAGCCGCGCCCCGCAACGACAACCCTCCCTTTTTCCATGGACCCACTCTGTAAAGGAGCTTTCCCCCGCAGCCCACCGGCGCCTCCCGCCGTGTCGCACCGGACCTCCGGGATTATAGGAAACTCTGATTTATTGCACTGAGGGAACCTTTTTGTAAAAGGGTCACAGACCCCCGGTTCCCTCAGACTCCCTCCAAAAACTTTTAATGCGACTTGGTTTCCCCCTGTTTTGCCAGGCAAAACAGGGGGAAGCCAAGTCGCATTGAAAGTCTTTGAAGGGGGTCTGGGGGAAACTTTCTACAGAAAGTTTCCCCCAGGGTAATCAAAAGACCGCGGCCGAGCCTGCGGGGGATCTCGCACTCCAAAGACTTTTCACTCAGCGGTCAGCGGGGATCCCTGATGGCCGTCTTGACCTTTGTCAGGAGCTCTTCGAGGGTGTAGGGTTTGGAAAGGAAGGGGTAGCCTTTTTCTTCTATGGACTTCCACTGGGACTTGTGGTCCGTGTAGCCGCTGCACAGCAGGACGGGCAGGCCGGGCCTCACGGCCCGGAGCTGGCCGACGAGCTGGATGCCGTTACGGTCCGTCAGGACGACGTCGCTGAAGACGAGATGAAATTCTCCGTCCTCCCTCTCGAAGAGCTCGGCCGCCTCGCCGGCCGTGGCGGCGTCGAAGACGACATAGCCGTTCTCGCGCAAGGCCCTTCCGGCAAAGCGCCGCACGTCGCCCTCGTCCTCCACGAGCAGCACCCTCTCGCCGCCTCCCTTCAGGTCCCTGAGCGAGACCTCCTGCGCCGTCGTATCCTCCACCTGCTCAAAAGAGGCCGGCAGGTAGATGGAGAAGAGCGAGCCCCGGCCGGGCTCGCTCTCGACGTTTATCCAGCCGTTGTGCCGCTTCACTATGCCGTAGACGACCGAGAGGCCGAGACCGGCGCCCCTTCCCACCTCTTTAGTCGTGAAGTACGGTTCGAATATCCTGGGAAGAAGAGATCTCTCCATGCCCCTGCCCGTGTCCTCGACGCGCAGGCACACGAAGGCGCCGGGCCTGGAGTAGGGTATGGCCCTCGAAGACGCGGCGTCGAGTTTCACGTTGCAGGTCCTTATCCTTATGCTCCCGCCCTCGGGCATGGCGTCGCGGGCATTGACGGCCAGGTTCATTATGACCTGCTCCATGTTGCCCGAGTCGGCGCTTACGGCCCAGAGCTCCGGCTCCAGGTCGGTCTCCACGGCGATGTCCTCTCCGATGAGTCTGCCCAGCATCTTGAGCATGTCGTCGACGATGCCGTTGAGGTCCACGGGGGCGAACTCGATGGGCTGCTTGCGGCTGAATATGAGGAGCTGTTTGGTGAGGCTTGCGGCGCGCCTTGCGGCCTTGAGTATGGTGTCGAGGTCCTGGCAGGCCGGATCCCCATCGCCGATTCTCGCTCTCATGAGCTCGGCCACGCCGTGTATGGTCGTCAGAAGGTTGTTGAAGTCGTGGGCCACACCGCCCGCCAGCGTACCGACGGCGTCCATCTTCTGGGCATGGAGAAGCTGCGCCCTCATGGCGTCTTTCTCCTGCTCGGCGCGCTTTCGCTCCGTGATGTCCAGAAAGGTGACGACCCCTCCGATGACGACGCCGTTCTTGCGCACCGGGTGGGCCCAGCACTCGGCGGGGAAGACCGAGCCGTCGGCGCGCCTCACGACTCCGTCATCGAAATGCACGCCCTCGCCGCCGCGCAGGACTCGGAAGGGGCTCTCTCCGTCGCCGCCCGGCACCTCTATCATGTCGAAGACATCGGCGCCGAGCAGCTCCTCCTCGCCGCCGTAACCGAGAAGCTTGGTGCACGAGGGGTTGCAGAAGGTGCACCGGCCCTCGAGGTCCACGCCCACTATGGCTTCGGCCGTCGAGTTGAGAAGCAGCCTTATCTCCTCTTCGCGCTCGCGCAGCTTCTCCAGCGTCCTGGCGTGCTCCATGGCGTAACGGATGGTCCGCTCAAGGAGCGCGGCGTCTATCTTCTCCTTGTCGAGGTAGTCGAAGGCGCCGGCCCTCATGGCCTCCACGTCCGCGTCCCGCCCGCCCTCGGCTGTTATGAGTATGGAGGGGGTCTGTATCTCCCTCTTCCGCGCCTCCCTTATGAGCTCCAGTCCGCTCGAATCGCCCAGAAACAAGTCGACCAGGAATACGTCGTAGCGGCGCGACTCCATGGCCTTCAGCGCGTCGGCGTAGCTGTCGGCCCAGTCGACGGCGAACCTCCGGGCGTCGATATCCCTCAAGAGGCCCTCGAGCAGGGTATAGAAGTACCTGCTGTCCTCGACTATGAGGACGCGGAGCTTTCCGTTCCTGCCCGGACTCTTTCCCTTCGAATCGATCAATCCTGCCTGCCCCGGAAGAGGGATCGTCTCTATACGCGCAGACGTATGCCCTTCGAATTTATAACAAGCTACACCCTCTTGTCAATAAAATCATCACAGCAGGCTGCGGAAATGTCACGGCCTTCGAACGGTCCGGGGGAGGAGGAACGGGCCGGAAGAGGGACGAGGGGGGCGGAGAAGTCGAAGAGGGCGGTCAGCGGACGGCGACCTCCGCGCGGTTGCGCCCCAGGCGCTTTGCGCGGTGGAGGGCCTCGCCGGAGGCCGATATGACAGGGCTTCTCGAAAGGCCGTTAGGGGTATCGCCCCCGCGGCACCGAGGCTTACGCTCACGTGAGCGGAGATGGGCGAGCTCTCGGGGGATGGCGTGGGAGTCCACGAGCCGGCGCAGCCGCTCGGCCATGGCGCCGCCCCCCGGACGAATGGGGAAAGGTTCACAGGCCGGTGTCGGCCACAGGCCGGCCACGGCCGTCAGTCGAAGGGGTTTTTCACCATGACGGCCTCTTTCCTGTTGGCCCCGACCGATACGATACAGACAGCGGAGCCGACGAGCTCCTCGAGCCTTGCAAGATAGGAGCGCGCCTTTCGAGGCAGGGCGTCGAAGCTCGTCACCCCCTGTGTCCTGCTCTTCCAGCCCTCGTGGACCTCGTAGACCGGCTCGCACCGCGAGAGCACGGAAGGCGAAGTGGGGAAGTCCTCGATGAGCTCGCCGTCACAGCGGTAGGCCGTGCATATGCGGATCTCGTCGAGGGTGTCGAGCACATCGAGCTTGGTCACGGCCAGCGAGTCGATGCCGTTTATCCTTGCGGCGTAGCGTGCCGCCACGGCGTCGAACCAGCCGCAGCGCCGCGGCCTGCCGGTCGTGGCGCCGTACTCGCAGCCCTGCTCCCTGAGCCTTGCGGCCTCGTCGCCGGCAAGCTCCGTGGGAAAGGGGCCCTCGCCGACCCGCGTGGCGTAGGCCTTCATGATCCCCACGACCGAGTCTATGCGCGTGGGGCCGACGCCGGAGCCGGAGGCCGCCGCGCCGGCCGTCGTGTTGCTGGAGGTGACGAAGGGATAGGTGCCGTGGTCCACGTCGAGGAGCGTTCCCTGGGCTCCCTCGAAGAGCACCCGCCTGCCAGAGCGTATGGCGTCGTCGAGGAAGAGGGACGTGTCGGCAATGTAAGGCGCCATGGCCTCGGCGTAGCCCATGTAGTCGTTGTATATCTCGTGGACCTCGAAGCCGTCGTCGTGGAGAAGGGTCTTGAGCAGGTGGTTCTTCTCCATGAGGTTGGCCTTGAGCTTTTCGCGGAAATCGGGCTCGCTGAGCAGGTCACCGCACTTGATTCCGCAGCGCGAGGCCTTGTCCTCGTAGGCGGGACCTATGCCGCGGCCCGTGGTGCCTATCTTCTGCCTGCCGCGTATCCTCTCCCTCGCAAGGTCGATCTTCTTGTGGTAGGGCATGATGAGGTGGGCGTCCCTGCTCACCAGAAGGGACCCTTCGTCGAAACGCCCCCTGGCCCTGAGCATCTCTATCTCCTCGAGGAGCACGGCCGGGTCCACGACGACGCCGCTGCCTATGACGCAGCTCTTGCCGCCGTGGAGTATGCCCGACGGGATGAGATGGAGTATGAACTTCTCCGAGTCCACACAGACGGTGTGGCCCGCGTTGTTGCCTCCCTGGAAGCGGACGACCACGTCGCTGTACTCGGTAAGTATGTCCACGATCTTGCCCTTGCCCTCGTCGCCCCACTGCACGCCGACGATGACTACGCACTTGGCCATCTTCACCGGTCCCTTTCCATGGCGCAGGCCACCTGCTCGACATCGAAGGCCAGCCCCGTGGAAGCGCAGGGGTAGCCGTAGCGAGCCAGGAGGTCGTCGTACCTGCCGCCGCTGAGTATGGGCTTGCCGATGCCGCAGGCGAAACCCTCGAATATCGTACCCGTATAGTAGTCGAAGCCCCTGACCTCGCCGAGATCGATGGTGACCCAGTCCTTCACACCCTTCTCGTCCACTATCTCCATCATCCGGCCGAGGTTCTCAAGCGGCGTCCTCGTCGCCTCGTCGTCGCAGTAGGGGAGGGCCTTTTCGATGACCTCCTCCTCGCCGTAGAAGGTCGCAAGGGCCACAAGGAGCTCGCGCTCGCCGGCGCTCACACCGTCGAGCCCGGAGACGAGGGCGGCGAGCCCGGTGGAGTCCTTCCTGGCCAGCGCGCCGCGCAACTTCGCCCTCTCGTCGTCGTCCACGGCGAGGCCGTCGAGCACGGCCCGGACAAAGCCCACATCTCCGATGTCTATCTTGAAGTCCTCGAGCCCCAGGGCCCTCAGGGCCTCGACGGCCACGACGATCATCTCGGCGTCGACCTCCGCCGAGGGACGGTCCGTAACGTACTCGGCGCCCACCTGAAGGACCTCGCGCATCTTGCGTTCCGGCTGGTCCAGGCAGCGCAGGACACTCTCATTATAGCAGAGTTTGAGCGGAAGGGGACAGTCACGCATGCGCGTGGCCGCAAGCCTCGCTATCTGCGGGGTGATGTCGGGCCTTATGGCAACGACCCTCCCGGTGACGGGCTCTATGAACTTGAGGGCCCTCGCCCTGAGGTCTTCGCCGGAGCCGAGGGCGAGCGAATCGAGATACTCTACAATGGGGGTGATCACCCGCTCGAAGCTGTAACGCTCGAAGACGGAGAGAATGGTCGACTCTACAAGCGAAATGCGGGCCGCCTCCTCCGGCAGTATGTCCCTTACTCCCTGGGGAAGCGCCGCCGCCGGAACAACACCCCCGCCGCCCGAACCGCGCCCGGAACTACACACCTTTTCAACCATCCCGTCTCCCGGAGCAAGGAAGTTTCGACTTATCGCACTGAGGGAACCTTTTTGTAAAAAGGTTCCCTCAGACTCCCTCCAAAAACTTTTAACGCCCTGCGGTTCATCC
>DRME01000085.1 GCA_011375175.1 Deltaproteobacteria bacterium
CGTATGTTATTCGGCTCTTCGGCTGCACCGGGGGTTCTGGCCGCGCCAGGCGGGATTTTTTTACGCCTTTGCGGCCCGAACCCCCGGTACAGCCCCCCCGCGAGGCAGCCGGCGCGGGCAGCAGGCCCCTTTCAAAAACTTCAACGCCCTGCGGATCATCCCGGTTTTGCTTGTAAGACCGGGATGAACCGCATGGAATTAAAAGTCTTTGAAGGGGGTCCGGGGGAAACTTTCTACAGAAAGTTTCCCCCGGCGGCTTGACATGTGGTGCCATTATGTGGTTTAAGTATACGTTCTTACCCGCAGAGGCGGGGAGGGAGAGGGCACACGTGCAAGCGGTATCAGCACCGAGAGGAATGTTGTCATGAAGAGGACCTATCAGCCGAGCAATATCAAGAGGAAAAGGACCCACGGTTTCAGGGAGCGCATGTCCACCAAGAGCGGCAGGGCAGTCATAGCCCGCAGGCGCGCCAAGGGGCGCAAGCGCCTCACCGTATCTGTCGGCGCAGCCAAGTAAAGGCCGCTTCCGTGGCGGGTCGCTCCTTTCCCAAGGCCCGGCGGATACTCAGGCCCGCGGACTTCGAGAGGGTGCGCCGCCGGGGCAGGCGTTTTTTCACGCCCAGCTACGTGGTCTACGTGCTCGACAACGGCCTGGGGGTGACGAGGCTGGGCCTGTCGGTGAGCGCGCGCACCGGTGGCGCCGTGAGGCGCAACCGCAACAAGAGGCTGGTGCGCGAGTTCTTCCGTCTCAATTACGACAGGCTCGTCCCATCGGCCGACATACTCGTGTCGCTGCGCAGGGGGTACAGGGTCGCCTCCTACGACGACGCCGTCCGCGAACTGGGGACGGTGCTCTTTGCGGGGAAGGCGCGCAGGCCGAAGGGGTGAGGCCGTCGCCGTCCCCGTCTTCCGCGGCGTTGCGGTCTCCGAGGGCCCCCTCTTCCCTGCGCGTTCCACACAGGTTTATGGTGAAGAGCGGGCTTATCCTGCTTATAAGGCTCTACAAGGCGCTTGTCTCGCCGGTGCTCCCGCCTTCGTGCAGGTTCCATCCGAGCTGCGCCGACTACGCGGCCGAGGCCGTGGAGGTCCACGGCGTGCTGCGTGGAGCGAGGCTTGCCGCAGTGAGGGTCTGCCGCTGCCATCCCTGGAACGCAGGCGGCTACGACCCGGTGCCGCCGGCCGGCGGCGCGGCGGGGCGCGGCAGGGCTGCAAGGCCCCCGGCGCGGCTTTTCCGGGAAAGATTCGGGAACAATGGACAACGATAAGAGGATCATAATCGCCGTCGTACTCTCCATGGCGGTGCTCTTCGCCTACCCTTACTTCATCGAGACCTTTCTGCCCGCCCCCCCGGCGCCCGGGAAGGCGGACGGGAGCGCGGCGGTGGAGGAGACGTCCGTCCGGGACGGCGAGGACGGAGGCGTATTCGCCGACGGCCGTCCAGCCGCCACGGCCCCGGCGTCCCCGACCTCCCCGGCCGTTGACGAGAAGCTCACAACCGTCGAAACACCGCTCTTCAGCGCCGTCTTCACCAACGTGGGCGGCGCCCTCAGGAGCTGGAAGCTCAAGGGATACAGGACGGCCCTCGCCGAGGATGCCGGCAATATCGAGCTCGTCGGGCTCGCGGGCGCCGGCGCGACCCTGGAGACCACGCTCTCGGCCGGGGGCTTCGACGAGAGGATCGTCTTCACGCCGTCGGCCGACTCCATCGAGATCGGAGCGGACGGCAAGGCGCAGTTGCGTTTTACGTGGACCTCGCCCCAGGGCGTGACCGTCGTCAAGACCTACGCCTTCAGCGGCGGCGGCTACGTCGTCGAGGGCTCGCTCAAGGTCCGAAACGGCTCGCAAAGCACCCTGCGCGCGGCCCTCGCCACCGAGCTCAGGGCCGGCTACCCGGCGGAAAACGACTACAGCTACTACCACCGCGGTCCCGTAATCTACGCCGACGGGAAGGTCACGCGCCACGCGGCCGACGACGACACGTCCTCGGGCAGGGGCGAGTTCGAGTGGCTCGGCGTGGAGGACAAGTACTTTCTCCAGGCCCTCATCCCCCGGACGGAAGGCGCCGTGGGGTGGTCCATGGAGTCGCCTTCGACGGCCACGGCCGTGTCGTCCCTGTCACTGCCGCTCGATCTCGAGCCGGGCGAGGGGGTGGTCTACTCCTTCGACGCCTACCTGGGGCCCAAGGTCTACGACATACTGACGGCCCTCGACAGAAACCTCGTCGAGTCCATCGAGTTCGGTTTCTTCTCCTTCATGGCCAAACCCTTCCTCGTGGTCCTCAACTTCTTCGAGCGCTACATAGGCAATTACGGCATCGCCATCATACTGCTCACCTGTATCATAAAGATACTCTTTTACCCGCTCACCAAACAGAGCCTCAACGCCATGCGGGAGATGCAGAAGATTCAGCCCCAGCTCATGGCCCTTAAGGAGAAGTACAAGGACGACAAGCAGAAGCTCAACAAGGAGCTCATGGAGCTCTACAAGCGCTACAAGATAAATCCCCTCGGCGGCTGCCTGCCCATGGTGCTCCAGATACCGGTCTTCATTGCCCTCTACGAGGTGCTCTCCGTGGCCATAGAGCTGCGCCACGCGCCCTTCATACTCTGGATAGCCGATCTGTCGGCCAAGGACCCCTACTACATAACGCCGGTGCTCATGGGCGGGTCCATGCTCCTTCAGCAGAAGATGTCGCCCACCACCGTCGATCCCCAGCAGGCCAAGATCATGCTCATCATGCCCGTGGTCTTCACCTTCATGTTCCTGAACTTCCCGGCCGGGCTGGTCGTGTACTGGCTCGTAAACAACATCCTCTCCATAGTCCAGCAGTACTACATCCAGCGCACGGCCCGCTGAGGGCCGCCGGGCCGAGGCCCCGCGCGCCGCGCTCCTTCGCAGATGGTCCGTAACGACACGATAGCCGCCGCCGCCACCCCCTGGGGCGAGGGCGGCGTGGCCGTTGTCAGGCTCAGCGGGCCGGAGGCCGTGGCTGCGGCCCGCCGGGTCTTTTCCGGCGGGCTGCCCGGCCGCGCCCGGCCGCGCCGTCTCTACTACGGCTCCTTCATCGACCCCGAGGGCGGCGGCCCCATAGACGACGGCTTCGTCGTCTTCATGTACGGTCCCGCCTCCTACACGGGCGAGGACACGGCCGAGCTGCACTGCCACGGAAGCCCCCTGGTGGTGGGCCGCCTGCTCGATGTCCTCTGCCGCGCCGGCGTCCGCCTCGCCGAGCCCGGCGAGTTCACCAGGCGTGCCTTCCTTAACGGAAAGCTCGATCTCGCCCAGGCCGAGGCCGTGGCCGACCTCATAGGGGCCGCCACGGACCGGGCCCTCGATGCGGCGCGCCGCAGGCTATCGGGGGCGCTCTCGCGCAGGGTGGCGGCGATCAAGACCCCGCTTCTCGAACTCACGGCCCGCGTCGAGGCGGAGCTCGACTTTCCCGAAGAGGAGGACGTGGAGAGTGTCTGCGAGGCGGGGGTCCGCCGCGCCGTGGAGGAGGCCGAAGCGGGGCTGCGGGCCCTCCTCGCCACCTACCGCGGGGGACGGGTGCTTCGAAGCGGCCTTGAGACGGCCATTATCGGACGGCCCAACGTGGGGAAGTCGAGCCTTCTTAACCTGCTCCTCAGCGAGGAGCGGGCCATCGTCACGCCCCTTCCGGGCACGACGCGCGACGTGATAGAAGAGGTGGTCAACATAAGGGGCGTGCCCGTGAGGCTCGCGGACACGGCCGGGCTGCGCGAGGCGGCCGGCCGGGCCGAGGAGATCGGCGTGGAGCGTGCGAGGAAGCGGGCCGCGGCGGCCGACCTCGTGCTCTTCGTCGTGGACGCCTCGGCCGCCGACCACGACGAGGACACGGCGCTCCTCGACGCCCTCGGCGCCGCAAGGGTCGTGGTGGTGGCCAACAAGCGCGACCTCGTGGACGAAGGGGCCGAAGAGGCCCTGCGCGAGCGGTTCGCCGGACGCAGGGTCGTCTTCGTCTCGGCCCTCGAGGGCACGGGGCTCGGCGGGCTCGAATCCGCCGTCTTCGAAGAGGCGATGGGGGCGGGCGGCCAGATCGGGGCCGGCCTTTCGGACGGCGTCGAGGGCGCGCAGATAGCCACGCTGCGTCACAAGAAGGCCGTGGAAAGGGCGATTGAGGGGCTGGAGCGGGCCGGGGCGGCGCCCGACAGGGCGTGCCTCGCCTCGGAGCTTCGCTCGGCGCTCAACGCACTGGGAGAGATAACGGGCGAGACGACGACCGAGGAGATACTTGACGAGATATTCGGCCGTTTCTGCCTCGGCAAGTAACGGCCGCCGTATTTATTGCACTGAGGGAACCTTTTTTACAAAAAGGTTCCCTCAGACTCCCTCCAAAAATTTTTAACGCCCTGCGGATCATCCCGGTTTTGCTTGCAAAACCGGGATGATCCGCAGGGAATTGAAAGTCTTTGAAGGGGGCGTCCTGCCCGCACCGGCTGCCTCTTAAGGCTGCCCGCGGGGCAGCCGAAGAGCCGAATAACATACGATGGGGCGGGGGGAGAAACGTGGGCCTATGGCCCTTCTACAGAAAGTTTCCTCCAGGGTGATCAAATGGCCTCGCGCAGGTGTCTTATCTCGCTGAGGCGGAAGACCGGTCCTTCCCGGCAGCAGTAGACGCTGTTTATCTGGCAGTGTCCGCACTTGCCCACGCCGCACTTCATGCGCCGTTCGAGGGAGACGAAGATATCCTGGCCGCTTATCTTCTTGTCGCCCAGGCCGAGGATGACGTACTTGTACATGACCGGCGGGCCTATGACCACGGCCGTCGTGGAGGCGCCGTCGAGCTCAAGCGGCGGCAGCAGCGTGGTCACGACACCCGTCTTGCCTTTCCAGCGGGGGTGGGGCCTGTCGACCGTCACCTCCACCTCCACTCCGGCCTCGCGCCACCTGTCGAGCTCGTCCCTGAAGAGAAGTTCGTCGGGACCCTTTATGCCGTAGAGGAGGATGAGCCTGCCGTAGCGCTCCCTTCGGGCCGTGACGGCCTTTATGAGCGGGCGCATGGGCACGAGCCCGATGCCGCCGGCGATGAAGAGGACGTGGCGGCCCCGAAGCTCCTCCACCGGAAATCCGCGGCCGTAGGGACCGCGGTAGCCTATGATGTCGCCCGCTTCGAGGCGGTGGAGCGCCCTTGTGAGGTTGCCCACGGCCCTTATGCAGAGCTCGAAGGCCCCGGAAGGCTCGGGCGGAGAACATATGGAGAAGGGGGCCTCGCCGTAGCCGGGAAGCGAGACCATGAAGAACTGGCCGGGACGGTGGGGCGGAGGCGTCTGCGCTACTGGGCTTATGCGGAAGAACTTCTCGCGCGCCGTGACGGCCTCGACGCGCTCTATGCGTCCCCTGTGCGGCGTGTATGGGGAAGAGGGCTCAGCGGACCGGGCTCTCCTTGATGATCCCATTGGTCACCTCAGCGATATCTATCTCTACAAGACACGCCCGCGAGCAGCGGCCGCAGCCCACGCACATGAGGGCGCCGAAACGGTCCCGCTGGTACTGGAACTTGCGCAGGAACCGGTGTCGCAGCCTTTGGGCCCTCGTCTTCCTGAAGTCGTGGCCGCCCGCCACCTTCGCAAAATCGGCGTGGGTGCAGCCGTCCCACTCCCTGTAACGCACCCCGCCGGAGAGGTCGAGCGACACCTCGTCCTTCACGTCGAAGCAGTAGCACGTGGGGCAGACGTGGTTGCACGAGCCGCAGCCGTAGCAGCGCGAGCCGATGCGCTCCCATACGGGGTTGTGGTACGCCCCCGCGTAGATGAGCGGCAGGGCCGAGGGCTCGGCCTCGAGCCTGGTCTCGAAGAGCGCGGCCTTACGCTCCCTGCCGCGCCGCACCTCGTCGAGCTGCCCGGTGGAGGCCGTCTCCACGGCGCAGTGCCTCTCGAGCGCCCCGCCCCCCGCTTCGCTTCCCACGGCCGCCACATAGCCACCCTCCACCTCGTTGAGGAAGAGGTCGAAGCCGTCGCCGGCCTCCGAGGTCTCCACGCTCGCGCAGAAGCAGTGCCTCTCGGGCAGACAGTCGACGCCGATTACGATGGAGCGCCGTCTTCGCTCCATGTAGTTGGCGTCGGGCGTGCCGTGGGAGAAGACCCTGTCCAGGAGTTTGAGCGCATGGATGTCGCAGGCATGGAGTCCTATGACGGCCGTCTCCGGCGCATCGATCACCGGCTCGCACTCCCCCGTGGTCCTGTCAAAGCGCAAAAGCTCCTCGCGGGGCGGGAAAAAGACCCTTTTGGCCGATATGGGCGTCTGTCCCTTCGACAGTCGCAGCTCCTCGAAGCTTCCGATCCTGTCGAAGACCGGCACGCCGTTGCGCAGTGTCGTGCCCCAGACCTCCCTTTCGCCCAGAAGGCCCTCGACGAGCCCCCGGAACGCCTCTCTCGATATGTATAGATGCCGCTCCATCTCTCACCCCCCATCGGCCGCCGCGCATCATGACCAATCTTAACAGATGTTTCCACGGCTGTCCATGGGGGCTTTTTCATTACGCTGGGGGAAACTTTCTGTAGAAAGTTTCCCCCAGACCCCCTTCAAAGACTTTCAATACGAGGTGGTTTCCCCCTGTTTTGCTTGGCAAAACAGGGGGAAACCACCTCGCATTAAAAGTTTTTGGAGGGAGTCTGAGGGAACCTTTTTACAAAAAGGTTCCCTCAGTGCAATAAATCACTAAGAGAGCCGTTTCTGCCGGAGAAGAGGCTGGGGGGCGTTTCCGGGGGAAAAATGCTTGCAAAATGCGTTCCCGTCTTTTATCATCTTCTGGCCGCGCTGCCGGGTCTGTCTTCCCTGCGCCCGCCGGGGGGCTGGCCGCAAAGGCGTAAAAAGACCGCCTGGCGCGGGCCGACCTGGCGGCGGGCGCAGGGCTCGATGCCGTCGGGCTGGCCGGATCAGCCGGTTTTGCGGGAAAAAGCTTGACTGGCCGCCGTCTCTGCCCGTATAATCCTATGCTTTGAACTTCATACCACAGGACGAGATGAATCTTAAGACCTTCGAGCGGGGTGTCCACCCCTCATACCATAAAGAGCTCACCGCCGAGAGGCCCGTCGAGCCGGCCGGGCTGCCCGGCCTCGCCGTCGTTCCCTTGCAGCAGCACATCGGCGCTCCCTGCGAGCCCCTGGTTAAGAGGGGCGACCGCGTAGAGGAGGGGCAGAAGATCGGCGACGCCAGGGCCTTCGTCTCGGCGCCGGTCCATGCCTCCATCTCGGGCAAGGTCAAGGACGTGGCCCTCCACCCCTACCCCGGCGGAGGCCGTGTGCTCTCGGTCTTCATAGAGGGCGACGGCGAGAGGAAAGACTGGGACGCCGCCGGCGAAGAGGTCGACATCGACGCCGTTGACGCCGAGAAGCTGCGCTCGATTGTGCGCGAGGCCGGCATAGTGGGCATGGGTGGCGCCGCCTTCCCGTCGGCCGTAAAGCTGTCGCCGCCGGGAGGCAGGGCCATGGACCACGTGATCCTCAACGGCTGCGAGTGCGAGCCCTTCCTCACCTCGGACCACAGGCTCATGGTCGAGGAGCCCCGCAAGGTGCTGATGGGGCTGAAGATAATCATGAAGACCGTCGGCGCTGCGCGCGCCTCCATAGGCATAGAGGACAACAAGCCCGACGCCATCGAGGCCCTCGGCAAGGAGGCCCGCGGGCTCGTGCCGGGCCTCGAGATAGTCCCGCTCGAGACCAAGTACCCCCAGGGGGCCGAGAAGATGCTCATAAAGGCCGTGCTCGGCCGGACGGTGCCGCTGGGCAAGCTGCCGCTCGACGTGGGCGTGGTGGTCAACAACGTGGGCACGGCCGTGGCCATCTACGAGGCCGTCCGCTATGGAAAGCCCCTCATAGAGCGGGTCGTCACTGTGAGCGGCAACGGCGTGAAGGAGCCGCGAAACCTCCTCGTCCGCATAGGCACGAGCTTCGACGAGGTCATCGGCCGGTGCGGCGGCCTTGCGGGCGAGGGCGAGATAGAGATCCTCAACGGCGGCCCCATGATGGGCATTGCCCAGACCTCGCTCGACGTGCCGGTCATAAAGGGCACCTCGGGCATCACGCTTCTTCGGGCCGGGACGATAAAGCCGGCGGAGTACGGCCCCTGCATCAGGTGCGCAAGCTGTGTCGAAGCCTGTCCCATGGGGCTCATGCCCTACAGGATAGGGGACCTGGGAAGGCTCTACATGGTCGACGCCTTCGAGGGCTGGAGCGGCGAGGGCTGCATAGAGTGCGGCTGCTGCTCCTTTGTCTGTCCCTCCAAGCGGCCGCTCGTACAGTGGATAAGGCTCGGCAAGCTCAAGCTCCGGGAGTCCCGGCGCGAGGCGGCCGCCCGGTAGAAGGGGGCCGCGGCGGGCGGGCCGCGCCCGAAAGCATGGTTTAAGATGGACGACAAGGAAAAACAGGAGAAGAAAGAGGCGGCCGGCAAGGCCGGTGATGGCGCCGGGGCCGGCGACGCCGCCAAGGCCGCCGGGTCGAAGCCCGCCGCCGGACCGAAGCCCAGGCCAAAGCCCAAGGCCCCGCCGGCCGTGGAGGGGCTCGTCGTCTCGTCGTCGCCTCACCTTCTGGGCGTGGACTCGGTGCCCAAGATCATGCACACCGTCGTCATGGCGCTGCTGCCGGTTGTGGGCACGGCCATGGTGATCTTCGGCGTCAAGGCCATCGTGCTCGTGGCGGTCTGCGTTGGCGCGTGCCTTGCGACCGAGCACATCTGCTGCAGGCTCGGCGGCAAGCCCTCCACCATAGCCGACGGAAGCGCCATAATAACGGGCATGTTGCTGGCGCTCACGCTCCCGCCCGACTTCCCGCTCCTGGGCGCCGTGCTCGGCTCGGTCTTCGCCATCGCCGTGGGCAAGCAGATCTTCGGGGGGCTGGGCCTCAATATCTTCAACCCGGCGCTCCTGGGCAGGGCCTTTCTCCAGGCCACATACCCGGTGCTCATAACGACCTGGACCGAGCCCCTGGGACGCGGCGCGCCCGACGCCGTGTCGGCGGCGACACCGCTTGCGCTCATGAAGTTCGAGGCTACCATGACGGCAAGGGCCGACATGTTCGTCGGCACCGTGGCCGGCTCGCTCGGCGAGACCTCGGCCCTCGCCATACTCATAGGCGGACTCTTCCTCCGGTACAAGGGCTACATAAACTGGCGGCTCCCGCTGGGCTATCTCGGCTCCATGGCCTTCTTCGGCGGCGTCTTCTGGCTCATCGACCCGGCCAGGTATCCCGACCCCCTCTTCCACGTGCTCGCCGGCGGGGCCATGCTCGCCGCCTGGTTCATGGTGACCGACATGGTGACGACACCGGTCACGCCGCTGGGACAGTGGATATTCGTCGGTGTCGCCGGCTTCCTGGCCGTCATAATAAGGCTCTTCGGAGGACTGCCTGAGGGGGTCATGTACTCCATATTGCTCATGAACGCCACGGTGCCGCTCCTCAACTCCTGGACGCGGCCCAGGGTCTTCGGGGAGGCGCGGTGAAGAACTCTCCCGTCGGAATGATAGCGGTGCTCACCCTCACGGCCGTAATCGTCGGAGGGGTGCTGGCCGGGGCGTACCAGGCCCTGGCGCCGAAGATCGAGGCCAACCGTATCGAGGAGGAGCGCAGGGCCATCTACGCCGTGCTCGGCGACATAGCCTCCTACGAGACCATCGAAAGGGAGGTCACCACGCCCAAGGGGCCGGAGACGATCAGGATATTCAAGGGGGTGGACAGTAACGGCAACCCCCTGGGCTACGCCTTCCTCGCCGAGGGACCGGGTTTCGCCGCCGTCATAAAGATGATGGTGGGACTCAACGTGGACGGCGCAACGCTCACGGGCCTGAAGGTCATCGAGCAGCTCGAAACCCCGGGCCTGGGCAACAAGATAGCGGAAGACAAGTTCCAGGACCAGTTCAAGGGCCTTGCCATAAAACCCAAGATCGAGTACCTTAAGAACAGAAAACCGGAAAAGCCTTACCAGATACAGGCCATAACGGGCGCCACCATATCGAGCAAGGCCGTGGTGGACGCCCTGAACGCGCGACTGGAGACCGTGCTCGATCTGCTCGGGGACGAGCTGCACGGGGATTGATCCTTCGGGGAAATTTTTTGCAATAGGGCTCCCTCAAACCGGCTCTCATTAAAAGTCTTCGAAGGAGGTTTGGGGGAAACCTTCTACAGAAGGTTTCCCTCATGAGAGTGCTTGTAGGCAACGACGTAAGTAGATGCCCCTACAGAGCGGCAGAACAAAGCAGACCAAGGCGCGGCGAAGGTGAGGAACGAGGCGTACTTTGCGGTACGCCGCAGTGACGAGCCGAGGAGCAACGAAGGTATGCGCAGTTATGACGCTCTGTATAGTTAAGGTACGAGTATGGCTGCCAAGAGTCTGAGTGAAGAGTTCAGGAAGGGGTTGTGGGCCGAGAACCCCGTCATCAAGATGCTTCTGGGCATGTGCCCGGCTCTTGCCGTGACCAACTCGGCCACCAACGGGCTCGCCATGGGGCTTGCCACGACGTTCGTGCTCTTTTCGTCGAGCTCTTTCGTCTCGCTCATAAGGCGGCTCGTGCCCAGGCAGGTGCGAATCCCGACCTACATCATCATAATAGCCGGTTTCGTCACCCTGGCCGATCTCTTTCTCAAGGCCCAGTTCCCGGTGGTCTCCAAGGCGCTCGGCCCCTACGTGCCTCTCATAGTCGTCAACTGTCTCATACTGGGCCGCTCCGAGTTCTTCGCCTCCAAGCACCCGCTGGCGCCCGCCCTGGCCGACGCCCTGGGCATGGGCGCGGGCTTCACGGGCGTGCTCGTCGTGCTCGGCGCGGTGCGCGAGATACTCGGCTCCGGTTCGCTCTTCGGGCTCGTTCTCATGGGCGAGGAGGTCTTCACGCCCTGGGTCGTGATGATACTGCCCGCCGGGGCCTTTCTCGCCCTGGGGCTCCTGATCGGCCTCATTAATTACGTAACTCTGCTCAAGAAAGAGGGGAGCCGATGAAACCGCTTCTGGTATTCCTGTCGGCGGCGATAGTAAACAACCTGGTGCTGGCCTATTTTCTCGGCATCTGTCCGTTCCTGGGCGTGTCGAAGAAGGTGGACACGGCCGTGAACATGGGACTGGCCACGACGTTCGTCATGACCATAACCGCCGTCGTGGCGTGGCTCATAAACGAGTACGTGCTCATCCAGTTCAATCTGCCGTTCCTCCAGTACGTGACCTTCATCATCACCATCGCCTCGCTCGTCCAGCTCGTCGAGATGTTCGTGAAGAAGACGAGCCCCCCTCTGTACAGGAGCCTGGGCATCTTCCTGCCGCTCATCACGACCAACTGCGCC
Organism: Deltaproteobacteria bacterium; assembly: GCA_011375175.1. Taxonomy (NCBI): domain Bacteria; kingdom Pseudomonadati; phylum Myxococcota; class Myxococcia; species Deltaproteobacteria bacterium. Next base: position 11,283 of record DRME01000085.1, read on the forward strand.
ATACTGGGCCTTGCGCTCTTCGAGGTGCTCAGGGAGTACACGCTCGTTGAGAGCCTCTTCTTCGGCCTCGGCGGCGGCGCAGGCTTTACGCTCGCCCTGGTGCTCATGGCCGGCATACGGGAGGAGCTCGAGTTCGCCGAGGTGCCCAGGGCCCTCCAGGGCGCGCCCATGACGCTTCTGGTGGCCGGCATGCTGGCGCTGGCCTTCATGGGCTTTGCCGGCCTGCTCTCGGTCTGACGGGGCCTGACGCGGCGGCCGTCTTCGCGCCCCGGCGCCGTTGTAGTTCCGGCGCCGTTGCGGCAAGGCCAGCGGCCCTTCCGGGGGGAGCGGTCGGCGCCCCCCGCGGCCTGAGGCCCTGCGGGGCCTTTCAGTTCTTTCGAGGAGTGTGTGCATATGTTCGATCCCACGCTGGGAGTAGCCATAATCGCCATGGGCGGGCTCGGCGCCTTTTTCGCCACCTTTCTCGCCCTGGCAGACAAGAAGTTGAGGGTCGAGGAGGACCCGCTCGTCGAGGCGGTGATGAACGTCCTGCCCCAGACCAACTGCGGCGCCTGCGGCTACGCCGGCTGCCAGCAGCTCGCCGAGCAGATAGCCTCGGGCAAGGCGGCCGTCAACGCC
>DRME01000086.1 GCA_011375175.1 Deltaproteobacteria bacterium
AAAGGTTCCCTCAGACTCCCTCCAAAAACTTTTAATGCGAGTTGGTTTCCCCCTGTTTTGCCTGGCAAAACAGGGGGAAACCAACTCGTATTGAAAGTCTTTGAAGGGGGTCTGGGGGAAACTTTCTACAGAAAGTTTCCCCCAGCGTAAAAAATCAGAGCTTCCTTAGGGATTATCTGCGTGGACGGGTCGACACGCTGTTACGGTCATACTCATGGAGATACCGGTATACCAGGTTGATGCATTCACGTCCGAGCCCTTCCGGGGCAACCCTGCCGCCGTCTGCATCGTCGGTGAGGGGTTTGATGGCTCTCTGATGCAGCTTGTGGCGGCGGAGATGAATCTCTCGGAGACGGCCTTCGTCGTCAGGCGGGAGGGAGGGTTTGGGCTGCGGTGGTTCACGCCCGTGGCTGAGGTCGATCTCTGCGGCCACGCCACCCTCGCCGCGGCCCATGTCTTATGGCGGGAGGGGGTTGCGGCCGACGGGGCGTCCATATCCTTCCATACGCGCAGCGGAAGGCTCGGGGCCGCGCGAAGCGACGGGATCATCGAGCTCGATCTGCCGGCGGACCCGGTGCGGGCGGCCGAAGCTCCCGAGGGGCTCCTCGAGGCCCTCGGCGTGGTGGAGCCGCTGTTTGTGGGCCGCGGCCGTTTCGACTACCTCGTCGAGGTGGACTCGGAGGGCGAACTCCGCTCCCTGACGCCGGAGATGGGGGCGTTGCGCGGTGTGGAGACCCGGGGGGTCATCGTCACCTGCCGGGCCGCGGCGGCGCCGTGGGATTTCCTGAGCCGTTTCTTCGCGCCGGCGGCGGGCATAGACGAGGACCCCGTCACCGGTTCGGCCCACTGCGCCCTGGGGCCCTACTGGGCCCGCCGTCTCGGCCGCGACGAGCTCAGGGCCTTCCAGGCATCCCGCCGGGGCGGCGAGCTCACGGTGCGGTCCATGGGTCGCCGGGTCGCCGTCGGAGGCCGCGCGGTGACGGTCCTGGAGGGACGCCTGACGGTGCCGTGAGGTGTCGCGCCAGCCCCTTCTCCGGGTAACGTCAAGTGTTGTGTGTCAATGAGAAGAGAGAAAGGAGTAGCGGTGCCTTTTGGGGTAATGTCAAGCTTCCTGTGTAGAATGGAAGCTTGACATTACCCCCTCGCTAAGGGGTTTGACTTGAGCGGTCTTTTATGGTATCATGTCTTCATCTTTTTCCGACCTTCCTAACCTTAAACCAAAGGAACGCCATGCCCAAGACCACCTCAAAACAGGACATCAAATCCATCTTCAAAAAGGGTGAGCTGGCGGTCTATCCCGCTCACGGCGTGGGGGTCATCGAGGACATCATGAACAAGAATGTGCTCGGGACCGAAAAGACCTTTTACGTCCTGAAAGTGCTCGACAGCGAGGCGACCATACTGGTGCCGGTGGACAACGCCTCGTCGGTGGGACTGCGCCGTGTGGTGAAGAAGACCATGGTTCCCAAGGTCTACAACATCCTCAAGGAGAAGAAGGACCTCGACACCGACAACCAGACGTGGAACAAGCGCTACCGCGAGTACACCGAGAAGATCAAGAGCGGCTGCGTCATGGAAGTGGCCAAGGTGCTGCGCGACCTCTACCTCCTCAAGGAAGACAAGGAACTCTCCTTCGGCGAGCGCAAGATGCTCGATACGGCCAAGAACCTCCTCGTCCGCGAGATCGCCGTCGCAAAGAACGCAAAGCAGGAAAAGATCGAGGAAGAGCTCAACCGCCTGATGGAGAGTTGAGCCGTCCCGGCCTCCGCCTCCCCGGCCCCACGATCCCGGCCTCTCCGGTCATCGGGCCTCCTTCACGGGCCGCCCGCCGCGCGATCCCATGAAATCTCTCGACACGCCCTCCACTCTGGCGTAAAATAGGCCCTGTCCGCCCCGGGGGCCTTGCGCTCACGAGGCGGGCACATACGTCTTTGCGTGCGGACCCGCCGGGGCGGACAGAGTGGACCGGCCCCGGCCGGCGACACCTCTCCGGCCCTCTTGCGGCCGTGACGGAGACGGACTGCCATACCCCGATGGAAGCGCCTGAAGAGATACGTAGCGTTGCGGTCATACCTGCCGCCGGCAGGGGACGGCGCGCCGGCGACAGGATGAAGGTCTACCGTCCCATCTGCGGCAGGCCGGCGCTCGCCTGGACGCTCGACGCCTTCGAGCGCTGCTACCTCGTCGACGCCGTGGTGGTCGTGGCGGCCCGCGACGACGTGGAGTACTGCCTGAACGAGATAGTGGAGAAGGAGGGCTTCGGCAAGGTGCGCATGGTCATAGCTGGCGGCAGGGAGCGCCAGGACTCCGTGGCCGGGGCGCTCAGGAGGCTGAGGGAGGAGGACTGGGACTGTGTTGTCGTCCACGACGGCGCCCGCCCCCTTGTGAGGACCGACCTCATAGAGGACGTCGTCATGGCCGGCCGGCTCTTCGGCGCGGCGACGGCGGCCGTGCCCGTCAAGGACACGGTGAAGGAGGTGAGGGACGGCGTGGTGGTGCGCACCATACCGCGCGAGGACCTCTGGGCCGTGCAGACGCCGCAGGCCTTCCGCCTCGATCTCCTCAACCGCGCCCACAGCGAGGCCGCCGCCGGGCGCGTCAAGGGCACCGACGACGCCATGCTGGTGGAGAGGCTCGGCGCGCAGGTGAGGATCGTCGACGGCGACTACGACAACATCAAGGTGACTACGGCCTGCGACTTCGCCGTCGCCGAGGCCCTGCTGGCCGCAAGGCTCCACGCAGAGAAAGGTGAATGCGAGGGGCGATGAGCACCGCCTTCCGTGTGGGCTACGGCTACGACGTCCACAGGCTCGTGACGGGACGGCCGCTCGTTCTCGGCGGCGTAGAGATACCCTTCCACCTCGGTCTCGCCGGCCACTCCGACGCCGACGTGCTCGTCCACGCCGTCATGGACGCCATGCTCGGAGCGGCGGCCCTCGGCGACATAGGCCGCCACTTCCCCCCCGGAGACCCGGAGTACAGGGACATATCGAGCATCGAGCTTCTCGCAAGGACCGGCCGTCTTCTCCATGAGGCGGGCTACGTCCTCTCCAACGTGGACGCCACGGTCGTCTGCCAGGCCCCACGCCTTGCGCCCTACATAGAAGGGATGCGCCGCGCCATGGCCGAGACGGCCGGCGTGGACGTGGACCGCGTAAGCGTAAAGGCCACCACCACCGAGGGGCTCGGCTTCACCGGCACGGGCGAAGCCATAGCCGCCAGCGCCGTCGTGCTCGTCGAGGCGGCCGGCGGCGCAACGGACTGAGCGGTGGAAGCGCGCCCCGTGAGAACCCGCTTTGCGCCGAGCCCCACAGGCCCCCTACACGTGGGAGGGGCGAGGACGGCGCTCTTCAACTACCTCTTCGCCAGGGGCGCTGGCGGGGCCTTCGTCGTCCGCATGGAGGACACCGACGCCGCACGCTCGCGCGCCGAGTACGAAGGCGACATACTCGACTCGCTTGCCTGGCTCGGCCTCCACTGGGACGAAGGGCCGCGCAGGGGCGGACCCTTCGCCCCCTACCGTCAAAGCGAGCGGCTCGCTCTATACAGGCGTTACGCCGCAAGGCTCCTCGACGAAGGGAGGGCCTACCGCTGCTACTGCAGCGAAGAGAGGCTGAAGCGGCTGCGCGGCGCCTCGCTCGCCAGGGGTGTCGCCCCCCGCTACGACGGCCGGTGCCGCGACCTTCCGGCAAACCAAGCGCCCCAGGGCGTCAAGCCCGCCGTCCGCCTCCGCGTCGAGCCCGCGGAGATCCGCTTCGTCGACGGCGTCCACGGCGAGATGAGCTTCGACGGCGCCCACATAGGCGACTTCATCATCGTCGGCTCCGACGGAGCGGCCGCTTACAACCTCGCCGTCGTCATCGACGACGCATCCATGGAGATAACCGACGTCATAAGGGGTGACGACCACCTCTCCAACACGGCGCGCCAGTTGCTCCTCTTCGACGCCCTCGGACTGCGCCGCCCCCGCTACCACCACATACCGCTCGTCACCGACAGAGACGGCCGGCCGCTCTCCAAGCGCAGAAAGGACCTCTCCATACCCGCGCTGCGCCGGGCGGGCCACCTCCCAGAAGCGGTCGTGAACGCCCTTGCAAGGCTCGGCTGGTCCCCGGGCGAAGGGCTCCTCACCCTCGAAGAGATGAGCGCCGCCTTCGACACCTCGCGCCTGTCAAGGAGTCCGTCGGTCTTCGACACAAAGGGGTTGGAGCACTACGGAAGGCTCGCCGTGGCGGCGGCCGGCACCCGGCGGCTCGCCGCCATCGTCTCTGGCCGCTTCCCCGGGGCCGACAGGGGCCTTGTGGAAAGGACCGTCGAGGCCCTGAAGGGCGAGGCCCGCACCGTCGCAGAGCTCGAAGAGCTCGCCGCCCCGATAATCGAGGGCGGGCCGGAAACAGACGATGCCGCCGACCTCCTCGATAGCGGGCAGGCCGCCGCCGTGCTCCGCGCCTTCGCCGACGGGCTCAGGGGCGTCGAGGGGTTGAAAGGCCGGCGGCCGGGAGATATAATGGACGCCCTCAAGCGCCGCACGGCGCTGCGGGGCAAATCACTCTTCATGCCGCTGCGGGCGGCGCTCACGGGCCGGCTCTCGGGTGTAGACGTCTCCACCCTCATCGGGATCGTCGGCGCGGCCGAGGCGCTGCGCAGGGTGGAAAGAGCTCTCAGGCGAGGCAACCAAAGATGACCATAAGAGTATACAACACGCTGACCGGAACAAAGGAACCCTTCGAGCCGGCCGACAGGGACGACGTGAAGATGTACGTATGCGGACCCACGGTCTACGCCCTGAGCCACATAGGACACGCCAGGAGCGCCGTGGCCTTCGACGTAATCTTCCGCTACCTGCGCTACCGGGGCTACGGCGTCACCTACACGCGCAACTATACGGACATCGACGACAAGATCATAAACCGCGCCCGCGAGCTCCGCACCGACTGGCGCGCCCTGGCCGAGGAGAACATCAGGGCCTTCGACGAGGACATGGCCGCCCTCGGCGTCGAGCTCCCCACCATAAGGCCCAGGGCCACGGAGAGCATAAAGACGATCATCGCAACCATAGAGACCCTCATCGACAAGGGCTACGCCTACGCGGCGGGCGGCGACGTCTTCTACTCGGTGCGCCGCTTCCAGAGCTACGGCGCCCTATCGGGCAAGCGCATAGACGAGCTCGAGGCCGGGGCGCGGATCGAGGTGGACGAGCGCAAGAAGGACCCTCTCGATTTCGCCCTCTGGAAGGCGAGCAAGCCGGACGAGCCGGCCTGGGAGAGCCCCTGGGGGCCGGGCCGGCCGGGCTGGCACATCGAGTGCTCGGCCATGTGTCTCGAACACCTGGGCGAGCAGATAGACATACACGGCGGCGGCAAGGACCTCGTCTTCCCCCACCACGAAAACGAGATAGCCCAGAGCGAGGCCGCGACGGGCCGCTCGCCCTTTGCCCGCTACTGGCTCCACAACGGCTTCGTCAACATCGAGAGCGAGAAGATGAGCAAGTCGCTGGGCAACATCCTCAACATCCGCGACGCCCTCAGGGAGCACTCGGGCGAGGCGCTGAGGCTCTTTCTCCTCTCAAGCCACTACCGCTCGCCCATAGACTACAGCGCCGAGACGCTGCGCGAGGCCGAGGCCAAACTCGAACGCTTCTACACCACCATGGAAAGGCTCGCCCGCGAGTGCCCCCAGGCCGTCGACGCGCCGGTCGACGACGACGTTGCGGCCCTGCGGCTGAAGCCCCTCGAAGACGCCATGGACGACGACTTCAACACGGCCGCCGCCATAGGCCGCATATTCGAGGCCGTAGCCGTCATGAACCGCATGCTCGACGGCGCGAGGGGCGGAAGACTCCCGGCCGAAGAGAGCGCGGCCCTTGCGCTGGTGAGGACCGTGATAGCCCGCTTCGCGCCGGTGCTCGGCGTCTTCACGCGCACGCCCGAAGAGTACAGGGCCGAGCGCCGCGCAAAGGCCGCCGTCGATGCGGCCGAGATAGAACGGCTCATAGCCGAGCGGGCCGAGGCGAGAAGACGCAAGGACTTCAAGCGGGCCGACGCCATCCGCGACGAACTGGCCGCAATGGGCGTCACCCTGAAGGACACACCGACCGGCACCACATGGTCGACCTGAACTTCGCCGGGGAAACTTTTTGAAAAAAGTTTCCCCGGACCCCTTCAAAAACTTTCGATTCCCCGAAGAGGCCCTCGGAGTAATCAATCGGAGCCTCCTAAAATGTTGGAGTAAATATCCTTGCAGGCGCCACCTCGGCGCGGCCGCGCCGAGACAGACCGACAGGGAAACGTAGGTCCTTGCACCTTTACAAAAAGGTTCCCTCAGTGCAATAAAAGGCTTCCATAGCCGACCGTTTCATGCTAACATCTAAGGACCGCAACGGAAGCGATCTCCGCTGGAGCGTCGCTTCCGGGCGGTCCGTGAAAGACCGACGGGCGTCATCCGATAGGGCGCCCCGCCTCCTTGCAGGTTCCCTTCCCTTTCAACCTCACTGGAGACTTCGAAACAACCTCAACGATTCCGCCTATTATCGGCTCAATGACCTTGTGCAGGCGGAGCAGGGAGTATTCTCATGTCATTTGAAGAACTCGGCCTCAGGGCCGAACTGCTGCGCGCCGTGGCGCGGCAGGGCTACACCGCGCCCACCCCGATCCAGAAAGAGGCGATCCCCGCCGTCCTGCGGGGCAGCGACGTTATGGCCGGGGCTCAGACCGGCACGGGCAAGACGGCGGCCTTCGTGCTGCCCATGCTCGAGATATTCGGCCGCAACAGGGCGGCGCGCCGCGCCCCGAGGGGGCTCATCATGACGCCCACGAGGGAGCTCGCCGCCCAGGTGGCCGAAAGCGTGCGGGTCTACGGCGCCCACATGAGGCTCCGCTCGGCGGTCGTCTTCGGCGGCGTCGCCGCGGGCCCCCAGATAGCGGGGCTTCGCCGCGGCGCCGACATAGTGACGGCCACGCCGGGAAGGCTTCTCGACCTCTTCGGACAGGGGGCCGTGGACCTCTCCCGCATAGAGATACTCGTGCTCGACGAGGCCGACCGCATGCTCGACATGGGATTTCTCCCCGACATAAAGAGGATCATAGACCTGCTGCCCAAAAGGCGACAGAACCTCCTCTTCTCGGCCACCTACACCGACGAGGTGAGGGCGCTTGCCGACGGGCTTCTCCGCGAGCCGACGCTCATCGAGGTGGCCGGGCGGGAGAAGACGGCCGACCTCGTAGAGCAGGTGGTCCACCGCGTGCGCCGCTCCAGCAAGCGCAGCCTCCTCACCCACCTCATAAAGAGCGGCGACTGGCGCCAGGTGCTCGTCTTCACGCGCACAAAGCACGGCGCCAACAGGCTTGCGGCCCAGCTTGCCGCAAACGGCGTGAGCGCAACGGCCATACACGGCAACAAGAGCCAGGCGGCGCGCACCAGGGCGCTCTCGGACTTCAAGAGAGGGAGGGTGCGGACCCTGGTGGCCACGGACATAGCGGCCCGGGGCCTCGACATCGACCGCCTGCCCCACGTGGTGAACTTCGAGCTCCCCCACGTGCCCGAGGACTATGTGCACCGCATAGGCAGAACGGGCAGGGCGGGTACGAACGGCACGGCGCTCTCGCTGGTCTGCGCCGAGGAGAGAGAGCTTCTCTGCGGCATAGAACGCCTCATCGGACGGAGGATACCGGTCGTGGACGTGCCGGGCTTCGAGGGAGAGAGGCGGCGCGCGGGCGGAAGGGGCGGCTTCGGCGCCGCCTGCGCCGAGCGGCTTGAGCGATACGGAAGGCGGGGCTCGGCACAGGGCGCGGGCCGGAGAGGCGGGGG
>DRME01000087.1 GCA_011375175.1 Deltaproteobacteria bacterium
CTGTTTTGCCAGGCAAAACAGGGGGAAAACAACTCGCGTTAAAAGTTTTGGAGGGAGTCTGAGGGAACCTTTTACAAAAGGTTCCCTCAGGATAATTAAGCGATGCTCTTATCGTGCGGGGTTGTGTTTTGCGGCGAGTTCGTCGGCAAGTCGGGCCGCCGCCACATCGAAGAAGCTCTTTTCCTTTTCCACGCCGATGAACTTCCTTCCAAGCCTCAGCGCCGCAACGCCGGTGGTGCCGCTGCCCATGAAGGGGTCGAGGACGACGTCGCCCTCGGCGGTGGAGGCCGCCACGATGCGTTCGAGAAGCTCCTCGGGCTTCTGCGTGGGGTGTCTGCCGTGGCGTTTTTCTTCGCCCCGGGGCGCGGCCACGGCCCATACGCTTCGCATCTGCCTGCCGGGAGCCTTGAGGAAGTCCCTGGGGAAGGCGCCCTCTTTCATGGCCGTGTAATTGAAGGTGTGTCTGCCTTTCTTCGACCTGCGCGCCCATATGAGCGTTTCGTGGCTCGCCGTGAAGTAGCGGCACGAGAGGTTGGGGCTTGCGTTGGGCTTGTACCAGCAGATGTCGTTGAGTATGTGGCAGCCTTCGAGCTGGAGGGCGAAGCCGCAGGCGTAGATGCTGTGGTAGGTGCCCGAGACCCAGATGGTCCCGTGGGGCTTGAGCACCCTGCGGCAAGCCGAAATCCACTCCCTGTGGAACTGAAAGTCCTTTTCGACGCCCCGGCTTCTGTCCCAGGCGCCCTTGTTGACGCTCACGGCGCGGCCGCTCCGGCAGGTGAAGCCGTCGTTTGAGAGGTTGTAGGGCGGGTCGGCGAAGACCATGTCTGCGCTTGCGGCGGGCAGGGCGGCGAGCACGTCGAGACAGTCGCCGAGGTATATGTCGCACTCCCGCCCGAGCCTTCGGCGTTCCCCGGGGATATTGTCCGTCATTTCGCCGTCTTCCGTTCCATTGCGGCCCTCTCCTGCCTGCGCCCTCGGCCAGTGACGTCAAGATAGCGCCGGCCGCTCCCCTCTGTCAAGGCGAAAGAGGCGCGCAGTTGACCGGCCGGAGATTGTGTAATATAATTTTGTGTAAAAACCGAACCTTTGTGGAGAAGGGGCCTGAGAGCGACGGCTCGCCCCTTCCGCCTCGAACGGGCCGGTCCGCACCGTCCGGTAAGGATCGGCCGGTACCACCGCTGCCGCGGCGCCGCGCTCTCCCCGGCGGAAACAGCTATGTCCAAACCTACGCTTCTCATAGTGGAGGACGACGAAGGCGTGGCCACCCAGATGCGCTGGGCCTTCATCGACGACTACGAGGTGCTTCAGGCCGACAACCGCGCCGCGGCCCTCGATGTGATGCGTTCGGCCTCGCCGTCGGTCGTCATGCTCGACCTCGGTCTCCCGCCCGATCCCTCGGGCAGCTCCGAGGGGCTTCGGGCCATAAGGGAGATGATCGAGGCCGACCCGGCGGTGAAGATACTGACCATCACGGGCCGCGCCGAGAAGGCCAACGCCCTCAAGGCCATAGAGTACGGGGCCTTCGACTTCTTCAGCAAGCCTCTTGACCTCGACGAGGTGAAGATCACCGTCAAGCGGGCCCTCCACGTCTCCATGCTCGAGCGGGAGAACATGGAGCTTCGCCGCGAGCTCGACGGGTCGGGTCTCGAGGGGATGGTGGGCATGAGCCCGGCCATGCAGGACGTCTTCGGCCATATCCGCAAGGTGGCCACCGTCGATATCTCGGTGCTCATCCTCGGCGAGTCGGGTACGGGCAAGGAGCTGGCCGCCAGGGCGATACACAACCTCAGCAACCGCCGGAACGGTCCCTTTTGCGTCATAAACTGCGGGGCCATACCGGAGAACCTCCTTGAAAGCGAGCTCTTCGGCCACGAGAAGGGGGCCTTTACGGGCGCCTCGTCCAGGCGCAGGGGCCGCATAGAGTACGCCCACCGCGGCACCCTCTTTCTTGACGAGGTGGGCGAGCTGCCGCCGCCGCTGCAGGTGAAACTCCTGCGCTTCCTCCAGGACTTCAACATCGAGCGCGTTGGGGGGCGCGAGTCCATCGCCGTGGACGTGAGGATCGTGGCGGCCACCAACAGGGACATCGAGGCCGAGGTCGCCGCCGGAAACTTCAGAGACGACCTCTACTTCCGTCTCGGCGTGGTGACGCTCAAGCTTCCCCCGCTGCGTGAGCGCGGCGAGGACATCTACCTCCTCGCCCTCTCATTCCTCAAGAAGTACGCCTCGGCCTTCAACAAGGGCATCCGGGGGCTGAGCGACTCGGCCATAGCGGCGCTTAGAAGCTACGAGTGGCCCGGCAACATAAGGGAGCTCGAAAACAGGATGAAGCGGGCCGCGGCCATGTGCCGGGGGCCGAAGATCACGGCCTCGGACCTCGCCCTCGGCGGGACCGCCGACGAGACGGCCCCAGGGAGCGTGGGCCTGCTGGCCGCCCGCGAGGAGCTCGACAGGAGGCTCATCCAGGAGTCGCTCCTGAGGCACAAGGGGGTGGTGAGCCGCGCGGCCGCCGACCTCGGCATAAGCCGCCAGTACCTGAGCGACCTTCTCAACAAGTACAACATCAACCCGCGGGCACTGTGACCCCCGTGCCGGCTCCCCGGACAACGGCGGCCGCCACGAATGCGCTTGCAGGAAGACCCCCTTGTATGTTACCGGTAAAGGGAAACCTGTGGTTGATGTAAGCCCGGGGGACGCGGGGCGGCGCCCCTCTTTATAATTACCTGGGGGAAACTTTCTGTAGAAGGGCCATAGGCCCACGTTCCCCCCAGACCCCCTTCAAAGACTTTTAATTCCCTGCGGATCACCCCGATTTTGCAAGCAAAATCGGGGTGATCCGCAGGGCGTTAAAAGTTTTAGGAGGGAGTCTGAGGGAACCGTGGGTCCATGACCCTTTTACAAAAGGGTTCCCTCGGCGCAATAAATCAGAGCTTCCTGAAGGGGCTCCCCCGGCGGAAATGGAACGGACTCTTATCGAGAGAGGTGTGTCATAGCCGACGCAGAAGAACAGCCCATAGAGGCCGTCTCCGTGGAGGCGGTCATCGACATCGCCCGCCGCGCAGGCGACGCCGTCATGGAGGTCTACGAGAGCGGCCGTTTCGGCGTCACGAGCAAGGACGACGAGCGCTCCTCACCGCTCACGCTTGCGGACCTGGCGGCAAACCGCGTCATAATCGAGGGGCTCTCGCGCCTGTCGCCGCAGCTTCCGGTCCTCTCCGAGGAGTGCCGGGAGGTCCCCTACGCTGAGCGCTCGCGGTGGGAGCGGTTCTGGCTCGTCGATCCCCTTGACGGCACCAAGGAGTTCCTGAAGCGGAGCGACGAGTTCACCGTCAACATAGCGCTCGTCGAGGGCCGAAGCCCCGTCTTCGGCGTCGTCTTCGCCCCGGCCCGCTCGCTTCTCTACTACGGCCTCAGGGGGCGCGGCGCCTTCAGGGTCTCGGGCGCGGGCCGGCCCGAACCGATACGCACGGCCCCGTACGAGCCCGGCGGGCCTATCCGTATCGTGGCCTCCAGGAGCCACCGCAGCGCCGGGCTCGATGCCTTTCTCCAGAGGCTCGGCGACGTCAGGGCCCTGAGCATCGGAAGCTCGCTCAAGTTCTGCCTCGTCGCCGAGGGGTCGGCCCACCTCTACCCCCGCCTCGGTCCCACCATGGAGTGGGACACGGCGGCGGCCCAGGCCGTGGTCGAGGCCGCCGGCGGCCTCGTAACCGATCTTGCCCGAAGGCCCCTTGCCTGCAACAAACCGAACCTGCTCAATCCCTCCTTCATGGCCAGCGGCGTGCCTTCACCGCCCTGGTGGGACCATGTGGAGACGAAACCGGAGTGAGTTGCCATGACGAAACTTATCGAGCCCTACGGCGGTGAGCTGAAAGAACTGGTGGGGGGCGAAGAGGAGGCGGCGGAGTGGAGGCGCCGGGCCGTGGAGCTTGCCTGCTGGGACCTCTCGCCCCGCCAGCTCTGCGACGTGGAGATGCTTCTGTGCGGCGGCTTCTCGCCGCTCGAGGGCTTCATGACGTCCAGGGACTACGACGGCGTGGTCGAGCGGATGCGCCTTGCCGACGGCACGCTCTGGCCCGTGCCCGTGACGCTGGACGTGACGGAGGAGTTCGCCGCGGGCCTGAAGCCGGGTTCGGCCGTTGCGCTGCGTGATCCCGAGGGCGTGCTCCTTGCGATCCTCGAGGTGGAGGATCTGTGGAAGCCCGACAGAGCCAGGGAGGCGGCGCTCGTATACGGCACGGAGGACTGCTCCCATCCCGGCGTCAACCATGTCATGAAGCGCAGCGGGCCGTGGTATGCGGGCGGCAGGCTGCGCGGCGTGGAGCTTCCGGTCCACTACGACTTCAAGAAGCTGCGCGATACGCCCTCGCAGCTGCGCCAGCGCTTCAGCCGGCTGGGCTGGCACCGCGTCGTGGCCTTCCAGACGAGAAACCCCATGCACCGCGCGCACCTGGAGCTTACGCTGCGGGCCGCCCTCTCGGCCGAGGCCAACCTGCTCATCCACCCCATAGTGGGGCTCACCCAGCCGGGCGACATAGACTACTACTCGAGGGTGCGCTGCTACGAGCACATACTGAGGCGCTACCCCGAGCAGAGTACGGCGCTCAGCCTCCTGCCCCTGGCCATGCGCATGGCCGGCCCGCGCGAGGCCCTCTGGCACGCCATCATCCGCAGAAACTACGGCTGCACCCACTTCATCGTGGGCCGCCACCACGCCTCGCCGGGGAAGAACGGGGCGGGGGAGGACTTTTACGGCCCCTACGACGCCCAGGAACTGGTGGCGCGCCACGAGGAGGAGGTGGGTGTTGCGATGGTCCCCTTTCGGGAGCTCGTCTACGTGGAGGAGAAGGCCGGCTACGTGCCGGCCGACGAGGTGGCCCCGGGCGAGACGGTGCGGACGATCTCGGGCACCGAGTTCAGAAGGAGGCTGCGCGAGGGGCTCGACATCCCGGAGTGGTTCTCCTACCCCGAGGTAGTCGAGGAGCTGAGGAAGACCTATCCGCCCAGGCACAGGCAGGGCTTCACCGTCTTCTTCACCGGCCTCTCCGGGGCCGGCAAGTCCACCATCGCCAAGGCCCTGATGGTAAAACTCCTCGAGATAGGAGGGCGTCCCATCACGCTGCTCGACGGCGACATCGTGCGCAAGAATCTGAGCAGCGAGCTCGGCTTCTCCAAGGAGCACCGCGACCTCAATATCCTCCGCATAGGTTTCGTGGCCGGTGAGATAACCAAGAACGGAGGCATAGCCATATGCGCCCCCATAGCCCCCTACGCCGAGACGCGCCGCCGGGTGCGCGAGCTCATAAGCGGCTACGGCGGCTTCTTCGAGGTCTACGTCTCCACCTCCCTCGAGGTCTGCGAGGCCCGTGACCGCAAGGGACTCTACGCAAAGGCGAGGGCCGGCATAATCAAGGAGTTCACCGGCATCAGCGACCCCTACGAGGCGCCGGTATCTCCGGAAATGGAGATCGACACGGAAGAATGCCTTCCCGACGAGGCGGCCCAGAAGATAATACTGCGGCTTGAGAAGGAAGGCTACATAAAGTAGTTCCGCCGTCCGCTTTCCGTGGAGGGGTCGTTACTGTAAATTTTTCTGACAGAGGGGTCTGTCGGCGTAAGTGGTTGTTTTGTCATCATTTATGAGCCCCGCAAGCGCCGGAAGCCGCCATCGTCCCTGCTGGCGGGGGGCGCAAGTTGTCAGCAATTGTTGACAGTTTTCCTCGCATCGGCCCGGAATCGCGGGATGTGTTTGTGACGGCGGCTCCTAAACCGATGAATGTCAACAGGTTACGGGCGCGTTCCCGTCGGTCTGCCGGTTTGGCACAGTAGTTGCAAACTAACAGAGGGTAAGGAACGCGAATACCTGTGGCTGTCTCGTGGAGAGACCAAATCGAGCCTGAAGGTAAAAAAGAGAGGTGGACAGATGAAAAAGATGTCTTTCAAGGGGGGTTTCCTCGGGGTGACGCTGCTGGCACTGCTGGTGGGCGGTCTCTTCACCGGGCGGGCCGAGGCCTATCCGTTCATCGAGACGACGGGTCTTGTGTACCCCGACTTCTCGGCCTATCCGTCACCGACGCTGACGGGGACGACGACGCTTGACGTTACCTACCGCTTCACCGTCGATACGGCCGCTGGAGGCGCCCAGATGAAGGGGCTGAGCCTCGAGTTCGAGGGTGATGTCTTCGTCTCGGTCAACAGCTTCACCGTCGCCTCTCCAAGCGGCTGGACCATCACCTCCTCGACGAGTCCTGCCGGTAACGTCTACCAGATAGGAAGCGCCGGCACGACCGTACCGGCCGGCGGGGTGCTCGTTGCCAACGCCAACGTGACGGTCAACAACTGGGCGCTCTTCAATGCCCAGCACCCGACGCTCTACAACCCGGCCGGCGGCTCGGGAGCCGACAACGCCTGGACCGAAGGTCAAATATGGGGTCAGTCCTACTACGCTACGGATACCCTCGGCGGTGCCGACGGCGGTTCCACTGCCGTGCCCGAGCCGGCAACGCTCCTTCTGCTCGGCGCCGGTCTCGTGGGCGCCTCGGTCGTGGCCCGCGCCGGGAGGCTGCGCCGATAGAGCGCGTCCCGAAGACGGAGTGCGGAGGCCGCCCTTCAAGGGGCGGCCTCTTTTTTTGCGTCCTCCATTCATGGGACCCGCCTCACCCCGCGCTTGCCTCGCCCCCGTCTGCGGCGGCGTACATTTTGTTTGCCAACAGCCGGCCTGCTGTATTATCATGACATATCGGGCCGGCTGCTCTCCCGATGATATTGCGGGGACCGCCGCGGCCGTCGCCCTCGTGACGGCTCACCCTCCCGGCCCTGTAAATCCACGAAACCGACACGACAGAATGGCCGAAGACACCGTAAGATGCCCCCAGTGCGGCGCCGAGATACGCCTTACCGAGGCCTTCTACGAGCAGGTGCGCCGTTCCGTAAAGGACGAGCTCAGCGCCCAGGCGGCCGAGAAGGCGCGCGCCATCGAGGCGCAGAGGGAGGCGCTGCGAAGGGAGCGCGAGGAGGTGGAGGCGAAGCGAAGCGAGCTTGATCGGCTCGTGGCCGAGCGCCTCGCCGTTGAGAGGGAACGGATGGCGGCGAGCGAGAAGGAGAGGGCCGCCGAGCTGGTGCGGGTGGAGCTCGAGGACCTGGAGGCGAGAAACGAGGAGCAGGCCCGGCGGCTTGCCGAGGCCCAGGAGCGGGAGCTCGAGCTCAGACGGCGCGCCAGGGAGGTGGAGGAGCGCGAGCAGCGGATGAGGCTCGAGATGGAGCGGCGGCTCGACGAGGAGAGGGCCCGCATGATGGAGCGGCTGGAAGAGGAGCACAGGCTCAGGGACATGGAAAAGGACAAGAAGATCGCCGACATGCTCAGGACCATCGAGGAGCTGCGGCGCAAGGGCGAGGCCGGCTCCGAGCAGGGCCGCGGCGAGGTGCTCGAACTCGACCTCGAGGCCATGCTCGCTTCCCGCTTTCCGGCCGACTCCATCGAGCCCGTGCCCAAGGGGGTGCGGGGCGCCGACGTCATCCAGCGCGTCTGCGACCGGGCCGGCAACCACTGCGGGGCCATAGTCTGGGAGACGAAGAGGACCAAGGCCTGGAACGACGCCTGGATAGAGAAGCTCAAGGACGACCAGCGCGAGGTGCGGGCCGAGATCGCCGTCATAGTGACGGAGACGATGCCCAGGGATATCGGCGCCTTCGGGCTCATCGACGGCGTGTGGGTAGCGAGCGTGGCGCTCGCCGAGCCGCTGGCCCACGTGCTCCGCTCCGGGCTCCTGAGCCTGGGGGCGGCGCGCCGCGCGGCCCAGGGCAAGGGCGAGAAGATGGAGATCCTCTACAACTATCTCTCGGGGCCGGAGTTCAAGCAGAAGGTGGAGGCCATAGTGACGACCTTCGCCGCCATGGACGCCGACCTCGCCAGGGAGAAGATCGCCATGGAGAGGCTCTGGAAGAAGCGGGCGAGACAGATAGAACGGGTCAAGATGAACACGGCGGCCATGTACGGCGACCTCCAGGGTATTATCGGTGCGTCGCTTCCCGAGCTGCGGGGCCTTGAGCTGCCCGGAGGCGAGGGTGACGATGAAGTCTGAGAGGCCGGCCGGAAAGGTCTTTTTCGTCGGCTCCGGCCCCGGCGACCCGGAGCTCATAACCGTCAGGGGACGGAGGCTTCTCGAAGAGGCCCATCTCGTCGTCTATGCGGGATCGCTCGTAAAGGAGAGGGTCCTCCTCTACTGCAGGCCCGAGGCGCTCGTGCGCAACAGCGCCTCCATGACGCTCGGCGAGATAGTCGATCTCATGGCGGCGGCGGCCCTGGACGGCAAGCTCGTGGTGAGGCTCCACAGCGGGGACCCCACCTTCTACAGCGCCATGGGCGAGCAGGCCGCGGCCCTTGCGGAGCGCGGCGTGCCCTGTGAAGTGGTGCCGGGCGTGAGCTCGGCCTTCGCCTCGGCCGCGAGGCTGCGCCGCGAGCTCACCTTGCCGGGGCTCACCCAGACGATAATACTTACCCGCATGGCCGGGAGGACCCCGGTGCCCGAGGCCGAGAGCCTGAGAAGCCTCGCGGCCCACAACGCCACCATGTGCATCTTCCTGAGCGTAGCCATGATCGATGATGTGGCCGGCGAGCTCATGGCCGGCGGCCTCGCGCCGGAGACACCCGTTGCCGTCGTCCACAGGGCCACCTGGGAGGACGAGCTGGTGGTGGAGGGCAGGCTCGACGAGATCGCCTCGAAGGTGAAGGAGGCCGGCATAACGCGCCAGGCCATGATCATCGTCGGCCGCGTTCTGGCGGCGCGGGGGGCCGAAGCGTCGAGGCTCTACGATCCCGCCTTCGGCCACGGCTGGCGCGCGGGCGCCGAGCCCGGCGGGCGGGAATGACCCTCCCGCCGCAGGCCGCGGGAAGAGGGAAGGAAGCCTGTTGAAGATATTTCTCGTCTACCGTTTCCCGCTCCTCCTCTACATGGCCGCCGTCTTCGTGCTCTCGGTCCTCCCTTCGCCGCCGCCCCTTGCCGGCTTCTACCAGGCCGACAAGCTCTACCACGGCGCCGCCTACGCCCTCATGGCCTTCCTCGCCGCCAGGGCCGTGGCGGCCTCGTCCGGCGGGGGGACGGCGGGGAGGGCGGCGGAACCGGCCGGCCGGGCGATTGCCCGCAGGGCCGTCCTATACGGCGCCGTGGGCTGCTTCGTCTTCGGCCTCTTCGTCGAGGCGGTCCAGCATATGGTGCCATCCAGGGAGGCGAGCCTGCTCGACGGAGCCGCAAACGGCGCGGGAGCGGCGCTGGGGGCCTGGACCTACGGCCTCTGCCGCTCCGTAAGGAACTCCGGTTAGACCTGGGGGAAACTTTCTGTAGAAGGGCCGCAGGCCCGCGTTTCCCCCGGGCCCCCTGGATTCGTATATGCAGAGCGGCCGCCGGGAGGTTCGGCCCGCGCCAGGCGGGATTTTTTACGCCTTTGCGGCCCGAACCTCCCGGCGGCCCCCCGGCGGCGGGCGAGGGAAAGATATCCCCTTCAAAGACTTCTGATGCCTTTCGGACTCCCCTGATTTTGCTTGCAAAATCAGGGGAGTCCGAAAGCGTTAAAAGTTTTTGGAGGGAGTCTGAGGGAACCTTTTTACAAAAAGGTTCCCTCAGGGGAATTAATCAGAGTTTCCTTAGTTACCTGGGGGAAACTTTCTGTAGAAGGGCCGCAGGCCCGCGTTTCCTCCGGACCCCCTGAATTCGTATATGCAGAGCGGCCACCGGGAGGTTCGGCCCGCGCCAGGCGGGATTTTTTACGCCTTTGCGTCCCGAACCTCCCGGCGGCCCCCGGCGGCGGGCGAGGGAAGAGCCTTCCACCAAAGAGCGCGGAGGGGTGCTGTCATGATCGTAAACGATGCGACGATGAAGGAGTTTTCGGCGGGTCTTTCGGCGTGCAGGACGCTTGCCGTCCCTTACGGCACGGTCGAGGCCCACGGCCCGCATCTGCCCCTGGGCACCGATACGCTCATCATCTGCGAGGTCCTCGCCGCGGCGGCCAAGAGGGTCCCCATGGCCGTGGCGCCGCCGGTGAACTACGGCGTGTGCACCTCCACCGGTCCCCATGCCGGGACCATAGGCATAAGCCCCTCGACGCTGCGGCGTCTCACGGCCGACATCGTCGGCGACGGCCATGCCAAGGGTTTCCGCAACTTCCTTCTCATATCGGGTCACGGCGGGGGGCTCCACTGCGCGGCCATGAAGGAGGCGGCCGAAGGACTCCTCCGCGAACTCGAGGGCGCGCTCTTCTCGGCGCTGTGCATATACGACCTCGTCCACGACGAGGCGGCGCGGATTGCCGAGACGGAGAACGACTCGCACGCAGGCGAGATCGAGACCTCCCTTGTCATGCATCTGCGGCCCGACCTCGTCAAGGGCACGGCCGCCGAGCAGTACCCCTCGCTTCCGAAGCCCTACATGGTGAGGGACAAGGTCGCCTACTGGCCCGGCGCCGTGTGGGGGGACCCGTCCAAGGCGTCGGCCGAGAAGGGGGAGCGGCTCTTTTCGGTCATGGTCGGGAAGGTGGCGGCCCTGGTCGAGGGCTTCGAGGGCGTCGATCCACGATGACGGTGACGGTGCTCATGGTCTCGGCGCGGGCCGGGGGGCTCGGACGCAGGATCGCCTCGGGGCTCGGGGACGCAAGGCTCGTGGAGACCGGCGGCATCGATGATCTCAGGGCGGCCCTCGCCGCCGTCTTCGCCGCGGCGGGTCCGAGGGCCGTGGTCTTCATCGGAGCCGCCGCCATCGCCGTAAGGCTCGTGGCCCCCTTTTTAAAGGACAAGCTCACGGACCCGGCCGTGGTGGTCGTCGACGAGGCGGGCCGCTACGCCGTAAGCCTCCTCTCCGGCCACATGGGGGGAGGAAACGACCTTGCCCGGCGCGTGGCCGCCGTCATCGGCGCCGAGCCCGTGGTGACCACGGCCACCGACGGCGCAGGGCTCCCGGCGCTCGAGGACCTGATGCTGCGTTTTTCCCTGGCCGTCGAGGACCGCTCCTCCATCAGGGCCGTCAACTCGGCCCTCCTCGACGGAGCCGGGGTTCTTGTCGTCGACGGCGACGCCGCGCGCCTTGCGGCCATGGAGAGGGCCGTCGGCCGGCCCTTTGTCTTTTCTTCGCGGCTTCCCGAGGTGACGGAGCGCTGCGGCGCGGTGGCCGTCGTGACCCCCTTCGTCGACGACCCCCTCGTCAGGCGGGCCGGTCCGGGCGTGGCGGTGCTGCGGCCCCGGGAGTTCGTGGCCGGCATGGGGTGTGACAGGGGAGCTTCGCCCGAGGAGCTGGAGGCGGCGCTCATGGAGGCGCTCTCCCTGGGCGGCGTGGCCCTCAAGGCGCTTCGCAACCTTGCGAGCGTGGACCTGAAGAGAGACGAGCCAGGGCTGCTGGAGCTGGCCGCCTCGCTGGGCCTTGGCATAGACTTCTTTTCACGCCGCGAGCTCGCGGCGGTGGAGCCGCCGTCGGGCCCGTCGCCCGCGGTCATGGAGAAGATAGGCGTGGGAGGGGTGGCCGAGCCGGCCGCCATGCTCTCGGCAAGGACGGGGAGGATATGGACGAAAAAGATAAAGAGAGGGAGGGTCACGGCGGCGCTGGCAAGGGCCGCCTCTATATCGTAGGGACCGGGCCGGGCGCGGCCGAGCACCTGACCGGGAGGGCGCGGAGCGTGCTCGAAGGGGTCGATACGGTGGTCGGCTACGGCCGCTACGTGGAGCTTCTCGGCGGGCTCGTCACGGGCAAGGAGGTCGTCACTACGGCCATGACCGGCGAGCGGGACAGGTGCGAGCAGGCCCTGAGGCTTGCGGGGCGGGGACGCCGGGTCGCGCTCGTGAGCTCGGGAGACGCCGGCATCTACGCCATGGCGGGGCTGGTCCTCGAGCTGCTCGCCGCATCGGGCGACGGGGGGCCGGCCGTCGAGGTGGTGCCGGGCGTGCCGGCCTTCGTGGCCGCCGCGGCGCTTCTCGGCGCGCCGCTCATGCACGACTTCGCCTCCATCTCGCTCTCGGACCTTCTCACCCCCTGGGAGACCATAGAGCGCAGGATCGAGGCCGCCGCCGCCGCCGACTTCGTCATCGCGCTCTACAACCCCAAGAGCCGCGGCCGCGTTACGCAACTGCCCCGCTCCATGGAGATAGTGGCGCGCCACCGGGCGCCGTCCACACCGGTGGGCGTGGTCAAAAACGCCTCCCGTCCCGGCGAGACCGTCACCCTCACGACCCTGGGCGGCGTCGGACGCCTCTACGACTCCATAGACATGTCGACCCTGCTCATCATAGGGAACTCGACGACCTACGAGGCCGGGGGGAGGATGATAACGCCCAGGGGATACGACGTGGCCGGCGCCGGGAAAGACGCCGGCCACGCGGGACGGCGGCATGGCGTCCGCGCCCGGGCGGCAGGGCGGCCCTTTACTGTTTGCTCCTGGCCTCGTCGATGAGCTTTTTCACGTGCTCGTCGCCGGGATTGTTGGCCAGCACCTTTTCGAGCTTTGTCACCGCCTCGCCGTAGCGGCCGAGTTTCATGAGCGCTACGCCGTAGTTGTAGTTGAGGCCGTCGTCGTCGGGCGCCTTGGCGTAGATCTTCTCGAAGCTCTCCACGGCCTTGGCGGGCTCGCCCATGTCCATGTAGGTGAGACCCAGGTTGAACCACGCCTCGTCGGCCTCGGGGTTCAGGCTGAGGGCCTTCTTGAACTCCTTCACGGCGTCATCGTAGTCGCCCATGCGGGCGTTGTGGATGCCCGTCTTGATGTGTATGGCCGCCTCGGCCTCTTCGGGCGACTTGTAGGTCATGGAGGCGTGTGAGAACACGACCTGCGCCGCAAGAAGGAATAGGACGGTGACATACAGGACTGTACGGACCATGGACGGCCTCCTTTTTTTGCGGGCCGGGGCCCCATGCGGCCCACCGGCGCCGTATCTGAGCGGGGCAGCCGTGGGGATGCGCCCCTCTTGGGGAAAGCTCCCCCCTCCCCCCGCATGGTGACGCGGAGCTTTCGCGGGAGCCTCCCCGCTCGCAATGACAATAACGGTCTTTTCCCGCGCCTGCCTAAACCTTAGCAGAAGGCCGGGGCTTTGTAAACACGATTCTTTGAAAGGAGAGCGGTGATGGAAGGTTACGCCTTTTCCATGGAGATGAGTGTGAGGGACTACGAGTGCGACCTGCAGGGCATCGTCAACAACGCCGTCTACCAGAGCTACCTGGAGCACGTGCGCCACTGCTATCTCAAGAGCCTGGGGCTCGACTTCGCCGCCCTTGCGCGCCGGGGCGTGAACCTCGTGGTGGTCCGCGTGGAGCTCGACTACAAGTGGCCGCTCACAAGCGGCGAGCGCTTTGTCGTGGGGCTCAACATGGAGCGGCGCTCCCGCCTGCGCTTCGCCTTCCGCCAGGACATCTACCGTCTTCCCGATGAAAGACCGGTGCTCAAGGGGCTTGTCATCGGCACGGGGCTCGACGCCTCTGGCCGTCCCGCCGTGCCCGAAGAGCTCGACGCTCTCCTTCCCGCCACCTGAAGGGAGGCGGCGGGCTCGTCCGCCGCTCAGAGCGCCGCGGCCACGGCCGCGGCGTGGCCCCTTGCCTTCACGTTCCGCCACACACGCTCTATGCGGCCGTCGGCGCCTATGAGGAAGGTCGAGCGTATGACGCCCATGGTGGTCCTGCCGTAGGATTTCTTCTCGCCGTAGGCGCCGTATGCGGCCGCTACGGAGCGGTCGGGGTCGCTGAGCAGCGGAAAGTTCAACCCCTGTTTCTCCCTGAAGCGAAGGTGCGAGGCCGTCGAGTCGGGGCTTACGCCCGCCACCTCCACACCCTCGGCCCTGAGCGAGTCCATGCGGTCGCGGAAGTCGCAGGCCTCGGCGGTGCATCCGGGCGTGTTGTCCCTGGGATAGAAGTAGAGCACCAGCCGGCGCCCACTGAAAGAAGCGAGCGTGAACTCCCTCTCCTCTCCGTCGCCGTCTATTCCCCTGAGCTTGAAGTCCGGCGCCCTGTCTCCGGCTTCCACCGTCATCGCCTCTCCTTTCCCGTGCCTTCCGGCTCCGGCCGGCACGATCCGCGTCGATTCGAGAACAGAAGAAATTATACTCCAACAAGAAGCTCCATACAAGACAATGGAGACGAACATGCTTTTTCTCCCTAATTGCTTGACACCTCCGGCGCGGAGATAGTATACTCCATACATCATAGCGCCGGCGGAATCAGAGTCGAGCCGGTGCTGGAGTCTCTGCACTCCTCCCTTGCGTCATTTCTGAGAAGGGCAACGGCCGGGACGCCGAGCCACCAAACCGACCTCCTTAAACGGCGGTCCCGGCCGTCGCCCTTGACCCTCTCCGCCGCCCCCTCGCACGCCCCCCTCGCGCTCTACGCCCTTTCACATCGGCCGTTTCCGTGCCGCCGCCACGCTCGTAACCGCCCCAAACAATATCAGGAAGTCCCCCCGCAGGTCCCTCTCTCTTCATCCGTCCCTTAATCTCCATATATTCCCGTCCCTTACCGGATCCCCGCCATTTCATTTATTTTCCTTGACAAACACAATATGTTGTGGTCTAATCTATCTCAGCCCACAACATGATGGAGTTTTTGGCGGCTCTACAAGGTTGTTCGGCTCGGACGACCTTTTCCTTACAGCGATGTTTTAAGGAAACTCTGATTTATTGCACTGAGGGAACCTTTTTGTAAAAAGGTTCCCTCAGACTCCCTCCAAAAACTTTTAACGCGAGTTGGTTTCCCCCTGTTTTGCCTGGCAAAACAGGGGGAAACCAACTCGCATTGAAAGTCTTTGAAGGGGGTCTGGGGGAAACTTTCTACAGAAAGTTTCCCCCAGGGTGATTAATCAGAGCTTCCTTAAAGATTTCGGCGAAAAAAAATCGACGGCCTGGGCGGCCATGGAGGAGAGATGGAGAAGAGCGCTTCTACTCGTTTGAGCGGTACAAGGAAGACCAGGAAGAAGGCGGCCGTCTCGGCCGTGAGGCCCCGTGGGGAGCGCACGCGGCCGGTGCTGAATGAGAACAGCCTGCGGGTCCTCGAAAAGCGTTACCTCATGAAGGACGGGAGCGGCCGGGTGGTGGAGACGCCGGAGGAGCTCTTCCGCCGCGTAAGCCGCAACATCGCTTCGGCCGAGGTGCGCTACGACCCCAAGGCCGACGTGGAGGCCGTGGCCCGGGAGTTCTACGAGATGATGGCGTCGCTTGAGTTCCTGCCCAACTCGCCGACCCTCATGAACGCGGGCCGCGAGCTGCAGCAGCTCTCGGCGTGCTTCGTCCTGCCCGTAGAGGACTCGATGGAGAGCATATTCGAGGCCATAAAGCACACGGCGCTCATCCACAAGTCCGGCGGAGGCACGGGTTTTTCATTCTCGTCGCTGCGGCCCTCGGGCGATGTGGTGGGCTCCACCTCGGGCATCTCCTCAGGCCCCATCTCGTTCATGACCGTCTTCGACAGCGCCACCGAGGCCATAAAGCAGGGGGGGACGCGCAGGGGCGCCAACATGGGGATACTGCGCGTGGACCATCCCGACATCATGGACTTCATCACCTGCAAGGTGGACAACGCGAAGCTCAACAACTTCAACATATCGGTGAGTCTCACCGAGGCCTTCATGGAGGCCGTGGAGAAGGACACGGACTACTCGCTCGTCAATCCCCGCACCGGCGGGAAGGCCGGGAGCCTTCGGGCCCGCGACGTCTTCGACAAGATAGTGCACATGGCCTGGACCAACGGCGACCCCGGCATAATCTTCATCGACAGGATAAACGCCGACAACCCGACCCCCCACGTGGGCTCCATAGACGCGACCAACCCCTGCGGGGAGCAGCCGCTTCTGCCCTACGAGTCCTGCAACCTCGGCTCCATAAACCTTTCCCGCATGGTAAGGCCCTCCTCCAACGGCCTGGCTTCGATGGAGATCGACTGGGACCTGCTCGAAGAGACGGTCTTCAAGGCCGTCCACTTCCTCGACAACGTGATAGACGTGAACCGCTATCCCATCGAGCAGATCGAGCGCTGCACCAAGGGCAACCGCAAGATCGGGCTCGGCGTCATGGGGTTCGCCGACATGCTCATCCGCCTGGGCATACCCTACGACAGCGACGAGGCCGTGGCCGCGGCCGAGCGGATAATGGCCTTCATCGCCGAAAAGGGCCGTGAGGCGTCGAGCCTGCTCGCCGAAAAGCGCGGCTGCTTCCCCAACTACAAAGGCTCGGTCCACCACAGGGCGGGCCGTCCCATGCGAAACGCCACGGTCACGACCATAGCGCCCACGGGCACCATCTCGATAATCGCCGGCACATCGTCGGGGATCGAGCCGCTTTTTGCCCTGGCCTTTACGCGCAACGTCCTCGACGGCGCCGAGCTTCTCGAGGTGAACCCGCTCTTCGAGGAGGCGGCCAGGAGCCGCGGTTTCGACAGCCCCGAGCTCCTGAGGGAGCTCGCCGAGAAGGGCTCGGTCCACGGCATCGAAGGTGTGCCCGACGACATCAAGCGTGTCTTCGTCACGGCCCACGACATAAGCCCCCACTGGCACATACGGATGCAGGCCGCCTTCCAGAAGCACACGGACAACGCCGTCTCCAAGACCGTCAACTTCCCCAACGACGCCACGCCCGATGACGTGGCCGAGGTCTACCTCATGGCCTACCGCACGGGCTGCAAGGGCGTCACCGTCTACCGCGACGGCTCGCGCGAGGTGCAGGTGCTCAACAAGGGGAGCGAGAAGGGGGGCGAGAAGAAGGCCGACGAACAGGCCGCGGCCAGGGCCGCCTCACCCGTCCAGGCGCGGCCTCACCCCAAGCCGCGCGGCGAGGTGGCCTTCGGCATAACCCGCAAGATCAAGACGGGCTGCGGCAACCTCTACGTCACCATAAACGAGGACGAAGAGGGCCGTCCCTGCGAGGTCTTCACCCAGATAGGAAAGGCCGGCGGATGCGTGGCATCCCAGTGCGAGGCCATAGGGCGCATGGCCTCGCTCGCGCTGCGAAGCGGCATAGACGCCGCCGAGATCGTGAAGCAGATGCGCGGCATAAGCTGCCACCTGCCGGTGGGCTACGGCGACGGCAGGGTCATGAGCTGCGCCGACGCCATGGCCCAGGCCCTCATCTGGTACCTCAACTTCAAGAGCGCGAGCAACGAGCCCCTCCTTCACGGCGGGCCCGCCGTCCTCGGCGCCGATGCGTTCAAGAAGACGGCCGCGGGAAGCCGCGGGAGCGGAGGCCTCGACCTCGCCTCGCTCACGCAGTTGCCCAAGCGCGGAGCCTGTCCCGACTGCGGCGGAGCGGTGGAGCACAGCGACGGCTGCGTCGTCTGTCGCGGCTGCGGCTACACGGAGTGCGGCTGATCTCGGCGGATACTCGCCGCACAAAACCCCTTGAAGGGGCGCGGAAACCTTCCTGGGGGAAACTTTCTGTAGAAGGGCCATAGGCCCACGTTTCCCCCAGACCCCTCCAGGGACTTGTAATTCCCTGCGGTTCATCCCGATTTTGCTTGCAAACCGGGATGAACCGCAGGGCGTTAAAAGTTTTTGGAGGGAGTTTGAGGGAACCGTGGGTCCATGACCCTTTTACAAAAAGGTTCCCTCAGGGTAATTAAAAGTCTTTGAAGGGGCATCCTGCCCGCGCCGGCCGGCTGGGGGGCGGTCCCCGGGAGGTTCGGGCCGCAAAGGCGTAAAAAATCCCGCCTGGCGCGGGCCGAGCCTCCCGGGGACCGTCGAACATCTGAAAACATATGAAAACATACAATGGGGGGCCGGGGGGAGACGCGGGCCTACGGCCCTTCTTCAGTCAGAGCTTCCCGAACGGAGAGTGATCCCATGTACCAGCTTACCATCGAGTCCACCTTTGCGGCGGCCCACAACCTGCGCGGCTACGACGGCGCATGCGAGAGGCTCCACGGCCACAACTGGCGCGTGGAGCTCAAGGTGGCCGCCGAGACGCTAAACCCCATAGGCATCGCCGTCGACTTCAAGACCCTCAAGACCGAGACCGACCGTCTGCTCGACAGGCTCGACCACATGTACCTCAACGAGATACCGCCCTTCGACAGGGAGAACCCCTCGTCCGAGAACCTGGCGCGTTTCATCTACGAAGAGCTCTCCAGGGTCTTGAACGACGGCAACGTGAAGGTCACGAGCGTGAAGGTCTGGGAGTCGGAGCGCGCGGCGGCCGAGTACTTCGAGTAGCGGGCCGCAGCGCCCCCGGAGAGCCATGAGCGGCCACGAGCTCAAGGACATGCAGAGCGAGCCCGATTTCCGGCGGCTCCCCATCGACAAGGTCGGTGTCAAGGACATCCGCTACCCCATCGTCGTGCTCGACAGGAAGAACGAGCTCCAGCACACCATCGCCTCGTTCAACCTCTACGTGGACCTGCCCCACCACTTCAAGGGCACCCACATGAGCCGCTTCATCGAGATACTCAACGAGCACCACGGCGAGATAACGGTCAAGAACTTCCCCGACATCCTCAAGAAGATGAAGAGGCGTTTTAACGCCACCACCGCACACCTCGACGTGGAGTTCCCCTACTTCATCGAGAAGGCCGCGCCCGTCTCCGGCTCCAGGGGGCTCATGGAGTACCGCTGCCGCTTCTCCGGCTCGCTCGGCGAGGAGCGCGACTTCGTCCTCGAGGTCATGGTCCCGGTGACCACCCTCTGCCCCTGCTCGAGGGAGATAAGCCGCTACGGCGCGCACAACCAGCGCGGCGTCGTCAGGGTCGCCGTCCGTTTCACCGGGTTCGTCTGGATAGAGGACATCATAGAAGCTGCCGAGGGCTGCGCCAGCAGCCCCGTCTACTCGCTCCTGAAACGGCCCGACGAAAAGCACGTGACCGAGAGGGCCTACGAAAACCCCATGTTCGTCGAGGACGTGGTGAGAGAGGCGGCCCTCAGAGTGGGGGCCATGAAAGGCGTCACATGGGCGAGGATCGAGGCCGAAAACTGGGAGTCCATCCATAACCACAGCGCCTATGCCTGCCTCGAACGAAGTTTCGGATGATTTTTTTGGGGAAACGTCGTTACAGGATGGTTTCCTCGAGAGTCCCTTTACAGTGGAGGTCTCGGGTCGGAGAGGCACGGCTCGATGAGGTCTTCGATGCGGGCCGTGCCGGCGCAGATGACCGTATCGGCGCCGCCCCAGTAGAGTTTCACGGTCTCGTCGTCTTCGGCCACTGCGGCGCAGCAGAAGACGACGTTGTGGACGTAGCCGGTGATCTCCCAGGGGTCTTGGGGCTGGAGTATCCACTTGTCGGCCACGCCTTTGACGACTGAAGGGTCGTTGAGGTCGTGGAGCGCCGCGCCGAGGCGGTAGACGGCGCCGTCCATGGTCCTGAAGACGCCGTGGTATATGTTGAGCCAGCCCCGCTCCGTTCTTACGGGGGGAGCGCCGGGGCCTACCTTCATCTCGTCCCAGTGGTAGGGGGCGGGTTTTATGAGCACCTTCGAGTCGCCCCAGTGGACGAGGTCGGGCGAGTAGGATATCCAGATCGACCAGGGCGATATCTCCGAGTGGGGAC
Source organism: Deltaproteobacteria bacterium (assembly GCA_011375175.1). Classification (NCBI taxonomy): domain Bacteria; kingdom Pseudomonadati; phylum Myxococcota; class Myxococcia; species Deltaproteobacteria bacterium. Next base: position 19,482 of record DRME01000087.1, read on the forward strand.
GGTCGAGACGGGCGTAGCGGCCTCCGAAGGTCTCGGGGAAGATGACGACGTTTCTGCTGTCGGCCTGGGTTATGACCGAGAGCCGTCTTACGTCGGTGAAGTCCGTCGTCTCGGCCAGGGCCACGCGCACGCCGTGGCGCGAGTAGGCGCTGTAGGTTATGAGGTGGCGGCCGTCGACGGTGGTGATGCGGGGGTCCTCGACCCCGAACTCCTCGTAGGGCGCCGTGGGACCGCGGTCGGCGGGCGTCATGAAGGGCCTGCGTCTCACCTTGAAGCGCAGGCCGTCGTCGCTGTCGGCGATGCCGATGATGGAGCGGCCGTTGCGAAGGTGCGAGCGGAAGAGCATGACGTAGCGGCCGTCGTGCTTTGTCACCGCGGCGTTGTGGACCGTCTCCACCGGGTAGGGGACGTCGTCTCTCGTCAGTATGGGGTTCCCCTCGTAGCGCCTCACGGGCGCCTCAGGCCCTGCCGTAGTCATCTTCCGACCTCTCGATGTCGTCCTCGCCGAAGTACTCGCCCCTCTGGACCTCGATGAAGACGAGTCCTCCGGGGCCGGGGTTTTCGATGCGGTGCCAGCTTCGGGCCGGGATATCCACACCCTCTCCGGCGGCGAGCTCGATCCTCTCGCCGTCCCTGGTCACCACGGCCCGGCCGCTCACGACGTACCAGTGCTCGCTGCGGCGGCGGTGGCGCTGGTAGCTCAGTCTCTTTCCGGGCCGCACGGTTATGCGCTTTACCTTGTGGTCGCCGCCCTCGCCCAGCACCTCGTAGCGTCCCCAGGGCCTCCTCTCCTCGCGGCGCGAGCCCTCGACGATCCTCTCGTAGAGCCTTATGTAGTCGTCCACCATGCGCTCTGCGCTGAAGCGGCGCTCCACGCTCGCGCGGCAGCGGGAGCGGTCGATCTCCTTGATGCGCCCTACGGCCCGCACGAGCCCGTCGGTGTCGCGCACGAGGAAGCCGTTCACGCCGTCCTCGATTATCTCGGCCATGCTGCCGCGGTTTATCGCTATGACCGGTGTACCGCAGGCCATGGCCTCGACGACCGAGAGGCCGAAGGGTTCGTCGAAGCTTATGGGGTGGAGCAGGGCGCAGGCGCCTCCCAGAAGCCCGTCGCGCTCCTCGGGGCCCACGCTTCCCGCGTAGATCACCTCCCTGCCGTCGATGTGGGGCTCCACTTCCGTCTCGAAGTAGCGGCGGTCCTGGAC
>DRME01000088.1 GCA_011375175.1 Deltaproteobacteria bacterium
AAAAAGGTTCCCTCAGACTCCCTCCAAAAACTTTTAACGCCCTGCGGTTCATCCCGATTTTCTTGCAAAATCGGGATGAACCGCAGGGAATTAAAAGTCTTTGAAGGGGGTCTGGGGGAAACTTTCTACAGAAAGTTTCCCCCAGGGCAATTAATTGGGTCCGGGATTGGCGTGTTTGCGGCGGGTGTTGTTGATGAAGGAATCGAGGTATATCGCCGTGGAAGGCCCCATAGGGGTGGGGACGACGAGCCTTGCGAAGCTGCTCGCATCCGAGCTCGGCGCCGCCACGCTCCTGGAGGAGGCTGACGCCAACCCCTTTCTCGAAAGGTTCTACGGCGACATACGCAAATACGCGTTCCAGACGCAGATATTCTTTCTGCTCAGCCGCTTTCAGCAGCTCAAGGAGCTGAGCCAGCAGGAACTCTTCGACTCGATGGTGGTCTCCGACTACCTCTTCGCCAAGGACAGGATATTCGCCTGTCTCAACCTTGACGAAGACGAGTTGACACTCTATGAAAAGCTCTACGGGGCCCTGGACCTCCGGACACCGAAGCCCGACCTGGTCATCTATCTCATGGCCTCGAGCGATGTGCTCGAGGAGAGGATAGCGAGGCGGGCCAAACCCTACGAGCGGGAGATCGGGCCCGATTATCTTGAAAGGCTCGTCGATGCCTACAACAGGTTCTTCTTCTACTATGACGAGTCGCCGCTTCTGACCATAAATACGACGGAGATAGACTTCGTCGGGAACCCGTCGGACCTGTCCAACCTGGTGAAGGAGATAAGGTCCATGAAGGGCGGGTCGATGCACTACATACCGCTTGGATCCGGGCTCTGAAGCCGGACCGGGACGACCTTTGCGGGAAGGCCGCGGCCGTAGCCGCGCGCGCCGAGGGAGACGGTGCGCCCTGAGAAGACCTTCCGGTCCCGGACCGGAAGGTCTTTTTTTTGTCTTTCAGGCGGGCCGTTGGTGCTCGCCGGCGGCGTTGCACGGAGGGGCGGAGACGGAAATATCCCCCCGGCGGAGGTTCGAGGCGGCATGGACAAGGTAAGGGTACCGCATCTTGCGCTCATGAAGGAGCGGGGCGAGAAGATCGCCGTGCTCACGGCCTACGGTTTCGCCGTCGCCCGTCTCCTCGACGAGGCGGGGGTGCCGGTCATACTGGTGGGCGATTCGGCGGGCATGGTGGAGGCCGGGTGGGATACGACCCTGCCGGTGACGCTCGACGAGATGGTCTACCACACGCGCTCGGTGAGCCGGGCGGCGCGAAGGGCGCTGGTGGTGGCCGACATGCCCTTCATGTCCTACCAGGTGAGCATCGAGCAGGCGCGCCGCAGCGCCGGCCGTCTGGTGAAGGAGGGCGGGGCCGAGGCCGTCAAGATCGAGGGCGGCGGCAACGCCGCCCTCGCCATCCGCGCCGTGGCCGACACGGACATACCGGTCATGGGGCACGTGGGACTCACGCCCCAGTCGATCCACCGCATGGGCGGGTTCAGGGTCCAGGGCGTCGAGGAGGCAGCGGCCGAAAGGGTCCTCGACGACGCCAGGGCCGTCGAGGAGGCCGGGGCCTTCGCCGTCGTCGTCGAGGGCGTGCCCAGGGAGCTGGGCCGCCGGATAACGGCCGCGCTCTCCATCCCGACAATAGGCATAGGCGCGGGCCCCGACTGCGACGGACAGGTGCTCGTGGTGAACGACATGCTCGGCCTCCATCCGCCGGGCCTGCGCCCGCCGCGCTTCGTCAAGCGCTACGCCGAGCTGGGCGCGGCCGTCGTCGACGCGGCGCGGCGCTACATGGAAGAGGTGGCCGATGGAAGCTTCCCCTCGGACGAGCACTGCTACCGGGCGGCAAAGGCTGCGGGGCCGGAGTGAGGATCACCCCGCCCCCCGCGGCGGTGCTGGAGGCGGGCGACGGTACGGAGGGTAAGGGTCGTGAAGGTAATCGAGTCGGCGCGGGAGATGCGCCTGTTCTCGGAGGAGGCAAGGGCCGGCGGCGGAGAGGTCGTGCTCGTTCCCACCATGGGGTGTCTCCACGAGGGACACGCGGCGCTTGTGAGGAAGGCGCGCTCGGTGGGGGACGTGGTCGTGCTGAGCATATTCGTCAACCCGGCCCAGTTCGGCCCCTCCGAGGACTACGAGGCCTATCCCCGCACCATGGAGCACGACCTCGCCGTGGCGGAGGCTGAAGGAGTGGACGTGGTCTTCACACCGCCCGTAGAGCAGATGTATCCGCCCGGGTTTTCCACCTACGTCGTCGTCGAGGGGATAACCGCGGGGCTCTGCGGCGCTTCCAGGCCGGGCCATTTCCGCGGCGTGGCCACGGTGGTGACCATGCTCTTCAACATAGTGAGGCCCGTCCGCGCCGTCTTCGGTCTCAAGGACTACCAGCAGCAGCTCGTCGTAAAGCGGCTCGTCTCGGACCTCCACATGGATATCGGGATAGTCACGGTCGAGACGGTGCGCGAGCCCGACGGGCTCGCCATGAGCTCGCGCAACCGCTATCTCGACGGCCGGGAGCGCCGCGCCGCCCGCGCCGTTCCCCGAAGCCTCGAGGCGGCCCGCCGGGCCTTCCGGCAGGGAGAGAGGTCGGCGGCGGCCATTCTCGCCGAGATGAGAAAGGTCATGGACGAGGCCCCCCTTGTGGAGGTAGAGTACCTGAAGATCTGCGACCCCCATACCCTCGAAGAACTCGATCACATAGAGGGCGGGGCGCTTGCGGCCGTGGCCGTCAGGGTGGGCCCGGCGCGGCTCATAGACAACCTCATGCTGGGCTGAGCGGGGCGGATCAAAGAGGTGCCCCCGGGAAGACGGCCCGGGGCCTCCCTTGTCCTTGCGAAAGTCTTCCGAGAAAAGAAAAACAGACAGGAGGAATCCCGACCATGCAGCGTGTAATGCTCAAGAGCAAGATCCACAGGGCCACCGTAACGGACGCCAATCTCGACTACGAGGGGAGCATCGAGATAGACGCGGAGCTGATGGAGCTGGCCGGCATACTTGAATTCGAGCAGGTCCACATATATAATATAGCGAACGGCAACCGCTTCACCACCTACGCCATATGCGGCGAGCGCGGCAGCGGCACCATCTCCATAAACGGGGCGGCCGCCCATCTGGCGGGCAAGGGCGATCTCATAATCATCGCCTCCTATTCGATGCTCGAGGACCACGAGGCCCGCAACATGCGACCCCACCTCGTCTACGTAGACGCCAAGAACGCCGTAAAGGACGTGAGCGGCTCCATGCTTTACAGGACATGAAGACCGGCCTGAGGAAATACTTCATCACGGGGCTCCTCATCGTCGTGCCGCTCTACATCACTGTCTATGTCTTCACGGTCATGGTCCGGTTCATCGACTCGGCGACCGACAACCTGCCGGTGCCGCTGAGGCCGAGCACCTACCTGCCCTACGACATACCGGGGGCCGGCATACTCTTCACCGTGCTCGGCATCTTCATCGTCGGAGTTCTGGCCACGAACCTCATAGGCAGAAAGCTCGTGGAGCTCGGCGAGTGGTTCCTCTCGAAGATACCTTTTCTCAGGGCCGTCTACAAGGGCACCAAGCAGTTCATGGAGACCTTCTTCTCCACCGACCACGACGGTTTCCGCCGGGTCGTGCTGCTCGAGTATCCCCGCAAGGGTCTCTTCTCCATAGGCTTTGTCACGGGAAAGACTGGCGGCGAGCTGGGCGAGAGGATAGGGGAGCGGACGATAAACATCTTCATTCCCACGACGCCGAACCCCACGTCGGGCTACTACATAGTCGTTCGGGAAAAGGATGTGGTGCCGCTTGAGATGACCGTGGAGGACGCCTTCAAGGTCGTCATGACGGGCGGCATCGTCATCCCGCAGGCCGTCCCGGCCGGCGCCGCGCAGACCCCTCCCGCCGTCGGTGACGGGGGCCCGCCTGCGGCGTCCGCGCCGCCGGGGGTCCGGGCCGCTGGGGGCGGCGACGGGCTTCAGGGCGGTGGCGGGGAGACGACGTCCGCCGGGCGGGCGGGCCCGGAATAATGCCGCTTCGCCTTTGCGGAGGGCGCAGGGGCCTCGGCCTCGGCGTCTTCAGTCCATTCAGTACAAACCAAGGAGGTCCTGTTTCATGTCGAACGAGGTGACGGCGCCGGAGGCGGCGGCCGGGCCTGCAGGCGACGAGCTCTGCCTCAACACTCTCAGGTTCCTGGCGGTCGACGCCGTGGAGCGGGCCGCTTCCGGCCACCCCGGCATGCCCATGGGAGATGCGGCCATGGCCTATACGCTGTGGACCCGCTTTCTGCGTTTCTCGCCCGGCGATCCCCGGTGGCCGGACCGGGACCGCTTCGTCCTCTCCGCCGGCCACGGCTCCATGCTCCTCTACGGGCTGCTCCATCTATCGGGCTTCGACATCACGCTCGACGACCTCAGGTCCTTCCGCCAGTGGGGCAGCCCCACGCCGGGTCATCCCGAGTACGACCCGGACCGCGGCATAGAGATGACCACCGGTCCTCTCGGCCAGGGGTTCGCCACCGGCGTGGGCATGGCCATGGCGGCCCGTTATCTCGGCGACAGGTACAACCGTCCCGGCTACACCCTCTTCGACTACAACGTCTACGCCGTCACCAGCGACGGCGACCTCATGGAAGGCGTCAGCTCCGAGGCGGCCTCGCTGGCCGGTCACCTGGCCCTCGGCAACGTGGTCTACCTCTATTCGGACAACCGGATCACCATCGAGGGCCCTACGGACCTCACCTTCACCGAGGACGTGGCCGCCCGCTTCAGGGCCATGAAGTGGCACGTCCAGCAGGTGGACGGCGACGACATCGAGGCCGTAAGCGCGGCCATCGAGGCCGCGAGGGCCGAGAAGAGCCGTCCCTCGCTCATAATGGCCCGCACCCACATCGGTTTCGGAAGCCCGGCAAAGCAGGACACGGCCGGCGCCCACGGCGCTCCCCTCGGTCCCGACGAGGCGCGGGCCGCCAAACGCAGCCTCGGCTGGCCCGAGGAGAGCGACTTCTACGTGCCCGACGAGGCGCGCCGGGTCTTCGAGGCCGCCGCGCGGCGCGGCTCTTCACTCGCCGCCGACTGGCGCGCCCTCTTCGAGCGCTACAGGAGGGACTTCCCCGGCGAGGCCGCCGAGCTCGAGGCCCTCATGGCCGGACGGCTTCCAGGCGCGTGGGAAGATAGGCTGCCGGCCTTCAAGCCCTCCGACGGCCCCATGGCGACGCGCAGCGCCTCGGGCAGGTGCCTCAACGCCATGGCCGGCGAGGCGCCCTTTCTCGTCGGCGGCAGCGCCGATCTCGGCCCCTCCAACAACACCTTTCTCAAGGGTTTTGAGAGCTTCGCACCCGGCGCCTCGGGCCGCAACATCCACTTCGGCGTGCGCGAGCACGCCATGGGGGCCGTCATGAACGGCATGGCCCTCGACGGCCTCATCGTCCCCTACGGCGGCACCTTCCTCGTCTTCTCCGACTACATGCGGCCGGCCATACGCCTTGCCTGTCTCATGAAGACCCATGTGGTCTACGTCTTCACCCACGACTCCATCGGCCTCGGCGAGGACGGGCCCACCCATCAGCCCGTGGAACACCTCGCCGCCCTGCGGGCCGTGCCGGGCATGACGGTCATCAGGCCCGCCGACGCCGAGGAGACGAAAGAGGCCTGGCGCACGGCCCTCAGGGACGTGAAGGGACCGGTGGCCCTTGTGCTCACGCGACAGAAGGTGCCTCTCATAGACAGGACGCGCTACGCCGGCGCCGAAGGGGTGCGCCGCGGCGCCTACGTGCTCGCCGACTGCGCCGCAGAGCCGGAGCTCATAATCATAGCCACGGGCTCGGAGGTCCACATAGCCATCGAGGCCTGCGAGGCCCTGGCAGACGAAGGCGTAAGGGTCCGGCTCGTCAACATGGCAAGCCGCGAGCTCTTCGAGCGCCAGGACCCGGCCTACAGGGAGTCGGTCCTGCCCCGAAACGTGAGGAGAAGGCTCGCCGTCGAGGCCGCCTCGAGCTTCGGCTGGGGCGAGTACGTTGGCCTGGACGGAGCCGCCATATCCATCGACCGCTTCGGCGCCTCGGCCCCGGCGCCGACACTCTTCGAGAAATTCGGCTTCACCGCCGAAAACATCAAAACCCAGGCCCTGCGACTGCTTGGAAAATCCTGATTTATTGCACTGAGGGAACCTTTTTTCAAAAAGGTTCCCTCAGACTCCCTCCAAAAACTTTTAACGCGAGTTGGTTTCCCCCTGTTTTGCCTGGCAAAACAGGGGGAAACCAACTCGTATTAAAAGTCTTTGAAGGGGGTCTGGGGGAAACTTTCTTCAGAAAGTTTCCCCCAGGGTAATCAATCGGAGCTTCCCTTGTGTTGTTCGTCCGGCGGTGTTGGATTCGCGGTTCGTTTAAGGAAGCGAGGTATGAAGAGATGGACGAGGTGGTGAGCGTTGGTGGTGTGAGGTACGCTCTGGGCTCCTGGGGCGGTGTTGTCTCCGGGGCCGTGGAGCTTCTCGAGAGGGAGAGGTTTTCACACAGGCTGTGGGTCAAGGACGGCTCGCTCTGGAAGGAAGAGCCGGGGCACAGGGCGCTCATAGAAGGGATGCTGGGCTGGCTCTCCGTGCCCATGACCATGGCCGACCGCACGGGCTCGCTGAAGGGCTTTGCCGAGACGGTCAGGGAGGCGGGTTTTGGGAGGACGGTGCTGCTCGGCATGGGAGGGTCGAGTCTCGCGCCCCTTGTGCTGGCCAGGACCTTCTTTCCGCGACAGGGATGGCCCGATCTGCTGGTCGTCGATACGACGGATCCCGCGGCGGTGAAGAGGGTCGAGAACGAGATCGACCCGGCGACGACGCTCTTTGTCGTATCGAGCAAGTCGGGCTCCACCATCGAGCCCAACTGTCTCTTCGACTACTTCTTCGCAAAGGTGGAGGCTGCAAGGGGCGGTGAGGCGGGAGGCAACTTCGTTGCCATAACCGATCCCGGCTCGCCGCTTGTCGAGCTTTCCAAGGAGTACTCTTTCCGCCATCTCTTCCTCAACTTCAGCGACATAGGGGGGCGCTACTCGGCGCTCTCATACTTCGGCCTCGTGCCTGCCGCCCTCATGGGGCTCGACATCGACAGGCTTCTGGAGAGCGCCATAGCCGCAAGCGGCCGGACCCTGCCCGGCGTCTCCGTCAGGGAGAACCCGGCGGCCTTTCTCGGCGCCGTGCTCGGGGCGCTGGCGAAGGAGGGGCGCGACAAGGTGACCTTCCTGCTCACCCCCGAGATAGCGGCCTTCGGGCTCTGGGCCGAGCAGCTCCTGGCCGAGAGCACGGGCAAGGAGGGCCGCGGCATCGTGCCGCTCGGCGACGAGCCTCCGGCCCGGAGCGCCGGCCTCTACGGCGACGACCGCGTCTTCGTCCACCTGCGCCTGGGCGCGGGCGGAGCGAGGGAGAGGCTTGTCGAGGAGCTCGAGGCCGCGGGCCACCCGACGGTGACCATCGAGCTTGAAACGGCCTATGAGCTGGGCAGGGAGTTCTACCGCTGGGAGGTGGCGGCGGCCGCGGCGGGAAAGGTGCTGGGCATAAACCCCTTCGACCAGCCCGACGTGGAGGAGGCGAAGAAGAGATCCCGCGCCCTGCTCGAGGGTCCGGGCCGGGTGGAGACGCCCGAGGGACTCGAGGCCGCGCCGGGCGTATCCCTCGCCTTCGGCCGGGCCACGGCCCGCAGGATCGCGCCCAGCGACGACGCGGGGCTCATGTTCGGGGACTTCCTCAGCCTCGCTTCCGCAGGCGACTACCTTGCGCTCCTCGTCTACGCCGACCCCGACGACGAGCGCGTCACCGCTTTCTTCGACGAGGTGCGCCGCGGCCTTCTCGCCTCGACGGGCAGGGCCGTGCAACTGGGCTACGGCCCACGCTACCTCCACTCCACGGGCCAGCTCCACAAGGGCGGACCCGACAACGGGCTCTTCATCATCGTCGTCCACCGAAACGACGACGGCGTGGCCATCCCGGGCCGCGACTACACCTTCGCCGACCTCGAGACGGCCCAGGCCCTGGGCGACATGGAGAGCCTCGACGCAAAGGGCCGCAGGGTCGCCCTCGTCATGCTCGACGACCTCACGGACGAAACCTTCGGCGCCTTAAGACGCTTCCTCTCCTCCACCCTCTGACCGCCCTTGCACTCTCTCCATGCTGGGCTATAATTGTTAAGGAAACTCTTTAATTACCCTGGGGGAAACTTTCTGAAGAAAGTTTCCCCCAGACCCCCTTCAAAGACTTTTAATACGAGTTGGTTTCCCCCTGTTTTGCCTGGCAAAACAGGGGGAAAGCAACTCGCGTTAAAAGTTTTTGGAGGGAGTCTGAGGGAACCGGGGGTCTGTGACCCTTTTACAAAAAGGTTCCCTCAGCTTACACGTCGGCCACCTTGCAGGTTGGAGAGATGGGGAGGTTTCTATGCACATAGGCATGATAGGTCTCGGGCGCATGGGCATGAACATGGCGCGTCGTCTTGTGGGCGGAGGTCACAGGGTGACGGCCACGACGCGGAGCCGCCGGAAGGTGCGCGAGGCCGTGGGTTACGGTGTGGAAGGCGTGCATACGCCCTCCGAGCTTGTAGCCGCGCTGCCGTCGCCGAGGGTGGTGTGGATCATGGTGCCGGCCGGCGACCCGGTTGACGCCGTCATCGCGGGCATACGCGACGACCTGGGGGAGGGCGACATCATAATAGACGGCGGAAACACCTTTTACAGGGACGACCTGAGGCGGGCCGGGGAGCTGGCGGCCCGCGGGGTGCGCTACGTGGACGTTGGCACGAGCGGCGGCATATGGGGGCTCGAGGTCGGCTACTGCCTCATGGTCGGCGGAGACGAGGGGGATTTCCGTTTCCTCGAACCCCTTTTCCGCACGCTGGCCCCGGAGGGCGGCTACATGCACTGCGGCCCCACCGGCGCGGGTCACTTCGTCAAGATGGTCCACAATGCCGTGGAGTACGGCATGATGGAGGCCTACGGCGAGGGGTTCGAGCTGCTCAAACGCTCCCGTTACGGCGGCGGACTCGACATGGCAGCCGTCGCCCGGCTCTGGAACAACGGCAGTGTTGTGCGCTCCTGGCTCCTCGAACTCCTGGAGAGGGCCTTCGAGGCCGACAAGGACCTCGAGGCCGTCGAGCCATACGTGGAGGACTCGGGCGAGGGGCGGTGGTCGGTGCAGGAGGCCGTGGACCTGAGCGTGAGCCTCCCGGCCATAAGCGCCGCCCTCTTCAGGCGTTTCCGCTCGCGTGATCCCGACAGCTTCGCAGAAAAGGTCCTGGCCGCTCTGCGCAAGGAATTCGGCGGCCACGCCGTCAAACAGCGGCAGTGACTGCAATTTGTAAAAGGGCCATAGGCCCACGGTTCCCTCAGACTCCTTCCAAAAACTTTTAACGCCCTGCGGACATCCCGATTTTGCTTGCAAAATCGGGATGTCCGCAGGGAATTAAAAGTCTTTGAAGGGGGGCTGGGGGAAACGTGGGCCTGTGGCCCTTCTACAGAAAGTTTCCCCCAGGGTAATTAATCAGAGATTCCTCAAAAAAACCGTTCGGAGTGAGGGATATGGAGGAATTTTCCGGCGGCGCCGTCGTCAGGTTCGGCGGCGATGAACTGACGGGGGTCTGCGAGGAGCCTGTGCCCGGTCCCTGCGCCATGGTGGTCTTCGGCGCGTCGGGGGATCTCACGCAGCGCAAGCTCATACCGGCGCTCTTTCGTCTCCATGCCAACGGCATGCTTTCGGAGCGGTTCTTTCTCGTCGGCTGCGCCAGGACGGTCATGAGCGACGAGGTCTTCAGGGCCGGTCTCGAAGAAGTCCTGCGCCGGAGCGGTCCCGTGGACGCGGAGCGGTGGTCGTCTTTCGCCTCGAGGCTCCACTACAGGGCCCTCGACTACGGCGACGAAAGGGGCTTCCGTCTCCTCGCCGCCATGGTCGACGGCCTCGAGGGGCGGTACGGCACGTCGGGAAACAGGCTCTACTACCTTGCCGTGCCTCCCACCGTCTTCGAGCCCATAATCGACAATCTCGGCGCAAGCGGCATGGCCGATGCGGCCGGTGCGAAGGTGGTGATAGAAAAACCCTTCGGCCGCGACAGCCGCAGCGCCGCGAGGCTCGACGCCGCGCTCCACCGCCGCTTCGACGAGTCGCGCATATACCGCATCGATCACTATCTCGGCAAGGACACGGTGCAGAACATAGTCATGCTCCGTTTCGCCAACTCCATCTTTGAGCCCCTGTGGAACCGCGGCTACGTGGATCACGTGCAGATAACGGCGGCCGAGACGCTGGGGGTTGAGCGCCGGGCCGGCTATTACGAGCAGGCCGGCGTGCTGCGCGACATGTTCCAGAACCACATCTTCCAGCTCATGGCCCTGGCGGCCATGGAGCCGCCGTCGGCCTTCGAGTCCGAGCGGGTCCGCGACGAGCGCAGCAAGGTGCTCTCGTCGCTGCGCCCCCTGCCGCTCGACGGGCTCGACGGCCATCTCGTGCTCGGCCAGTACGCCGAGGGCGAGATCGAGGGGAAGGCCGTGCCCGCCTACCGCGACGAGCCCGGCGTGGCTCCCGACTCGAAGACCCCGACGTTCGCGGCCATGAAGGTCCATATCGACAACTGGCGGTGGAACGGCGTGCCCTTTTTCCTGCGCTCGGGCAAGCGCCTGCGGCGCCGTTCAACGGAAGTGTCCATACAGTTCAGGGAGGTGCCTCACCTCATGTTCGGCGGGGCCCTCGGCGACGGGGAGATAGGACCGAACGTCCTTGTCCTCAAGATACAGCCCGACGAGCGGGTGCTGCTCACCTTCCAGACCAAGACGCCTGGAGCGAGGCTCTGCCTGCGAAAGGTGGTGATGGACTTCTCCTACCGCGAGGGCTACGGGGGGCCGAGGCTCGACGCCTACGAGCGGGTGCTCATCGACGCCATGCTGGGCGACGACATGCTCTTTGTGCGCGGCGACTCGGTGGAGTCGAGCTGGCGCTACCTGACACCGCTGCTCGACCTCATCGACGGGGGCGGAGAGGAGGCGCCGCCCGTGCATCCCTACCCCTCCGGCTCCTGGGGACCGAGGGAGGCCGACAGGCTCATGGGAGAACGCCGGTGGTGGCGTAACTACTGAGGAGGCCCTATCTCTTTGCGGCGGGGGGAACCTCTTCGTGGAAGGGCCGCAGTCCCACGGCCGCCCGGGATTCCCCTCTATGTCGGTCTGCCTGCGGCGGCCGGGGGGGCGGACCGCGCCGGGCGGGATCCCTTACGCCTTTGCGGTCCGGCCTCCGCCGCCACGAAGGCGCGCTTGCAGGGAGAGTCCCCGGGAAATCTTCAAGCCCTTCGGCTCTCCCCGGCGCGGTCAATCATGGCCTCCTCGATGGAAGCGAAAGGGGGGGACGTCCATGGCGCTCAGCGAGAAGGGGAAGGCCGGGCTTCTGCGCATAGCGCGCTCGGCCATAGAGACGTACCTGCGGGAGGGGCGGGTCGAGGTGCCCGCGGCGGCCGACGACGAGCTTTGCGCAAGGGGCGGCGCGTTCGTCACGCTTCACCGCGGCGGCAGGCTGCGAGGCTGCATAGGACTCATGGTCTCGCAAAAGCCGCTCTTCGAGACCGTCGCCGAGATGGCCGTATCCGCCGCCTTCAGGGACCCGCGCTTCCCGCCCGTAACTGCCGACGAGCTCGACGAGCTCGACATAGAGATATCGGTATTGACGCCGCTTCGCAGGATATCCGGCCCCGACGAGATAGAGGTGGGCCGCCACGGCCTCTATATCGTGAAGGGGCCGCATACGGGGGTGCTGCTCCCACAGGTGGCGGTGGAGCACGGCTTCGACCGCGAAAGGTTCCTGCGCGAGACGGCCGTGAAGGCGGGCCTGGACCCCGAAGAGTGGAAAGAAGCGGAGATCCATACCTTCGAGGCCGAGGTCTTCGGCGAAAAGGATACCCGCTCCTGCGCCCGATGAGGCCTTTCTGAGGAAGGGCCACAGGCCCCAGACCCTATGTTATTCGGGTCTTCGGCTGTACCGGGGGTTCGGGCCGCGCCAGGCGGGATTTTTACGCCTTTGCGGCCCGAACCCCCGGTACAGCCCCCGAGGCAGCCGGCGCGGACAGGACGCCCCCTTCAAAGACTTTTAATTTGGGCTGAAGAACCTCGCTTCCTTGGACGATCATGAGAACCAACGCGGCCCGAAGAGCAAGCAAAAAGTTTTTGGAGGGAGTCTGAGGGAACCGGGGGTCTATGACCCTTTTTCAAAAAGGTTCCCTCAGAGCCTGGCCAGGGCCTCGCCCATACGGCGCAGTCCCTCCTGTATGTCTTCCAGCGAAGAGGCGAAGGTGATGCGCACCGAGGTGTCCTCGCCGAAGGCCTCGCCCGGCACCACGGCAACGCCCGCCTCTTCGAGGAGGTAGGCGGCCATGTCGACCGACCCTTTTATGGTCTTTCCCCCGTACTCCCGCCAGTAGTACCTGGAGAGGTTGGCGAAGACGTAGAAGGCGCCGCCGGGCCTCACGACCGTCACGTCCTTTATGGCCTCCAGTCCCTCCACCATGGCGTTGCGTCTCTTCTCGAACTCTCCGACCCTCTTCTCCACCTCGTCCTGCGGGCCCGTCAGGGCCTCGACGGCCCCCCACTGGCTCATGGAGGCGGGGTTGGAGGTGGACTGGCTCTGGAGCACGGTCATGGCCTTTATTATCTCCTTCGGACCGGCGGTGTAGCCTATCCTCCAGCCCGTCATGGCGTAGGTCTTGGAGAGGCCGTTTATGATCACCACCCGGTCCCTGAGCTCATCGGCCAGCGAGGCTATGGAGACGGCCTTGAGCGAGTCGTAGACGAGTTTTTCGTATATCTCGTCGGAGATGATGAGCACGTCCTTTCGCAGCGCCACCTGCGCTATCTCGGCGAGCTCGTCGGCCGTGTAGACCGTCCCCGTGGGGTTGGAAGGGCTGTTGAGCACGAGCGCCTTGGTGCGCGACGTTATGTACTCGTTGAAGAGGCCCGGGTTGAGCTTGTAGTCCTCCTTCTCGCTCGTGGGCATTATCTCCGGGTCGCCGCCGGCTATCTTCACTATCTCCGGGTACGAGGTCCAGTAGGGAGAAGGGATGAGGACCTCGTCGCCGGGGTCGAGGATCACGTTGCAGAGGTTGTAGAAGCTGTGCTTGGCGCCGCAGGAGACGAGTATCTCGTCGCGCTCGTAGTCGAGGCCGTTGTCGCGCTTGAACTTCTCTATGATCGCGTCCTTGAGCTCCGGTATGCCGCCCACCGGCGTGTACTTGGTGTGACCTTCGCGCAGGGCCTTGACGGCGGCGAGCTTTATGTTGTCGGGCGTGTCGAAGTCGGGCTCGCCGGCCGCAAAACTCAGGATGTCGCGGCCCTCGGCCCGCAGGGCCTTGGCCCGCGCCGTAACCGCAAGGGTCGCCGATTCCTCGAGGTTGTCGACTCGCTTTGCCAGGAAATTCATATGCCTCCCTTTCCTCCGTACCTCTTATTAAGGAAGCTCCGGTTTATTGCACCGGGGGAAACTTTCTGAAGAAGGGCCACAGGCCCACGTTTCCCCCCCCGCCCCATCGTATGTTATTCGGATCTTCGGCTGCACCGGGGGTTCGGCCCGCGCCAGGCGGGATTTTTTACGCCTTTGCGGCCCGACCCCCCGGTACAGCCCCCCGAGGCAGCGACGCGGGCAGGACGCCCCCTTCAAAGACTTTTAATACGACTTGGTTTCCCCCTGTTTTGCTTGGCAAAACAGGGGGAAACCAAGTCGCGTTAAAAGTTTCTGGAGGGAGTCTGAGGGAACCTTTTTACAAAAAAGGTTCCCTCAGGTGAGGCGCTTTTCCTTGAGTTTCGCGGCCACTGCGGCGGTGACGAAGGGGTCGAGATCTCCGCCGAGCCCGGCTATCTGTTTTATGAAGCGCGAGCTTACGGCCGTGTACTCGTCGGCCGTCATCATGAAGACCGTCTCTATATCGGCCGCGAGCTTGCGGTTTATGAGGGCCATCTGGAATTCGTACTCGAAGTCCGAGACCACGCGCAGCCCCCGCACTATCACGCCCGCCTCCCTGCGCCTTACGTACTCGACGAGTAGCGTGTCGAAACTCTCGACCTCCACGTCGTCGTAGTCCTTTATCTCGTCCGCTATCATGGCCACGCGCTCGTTTACGTCGAAGAGCGTGGTCTTGGACGTAGTCTCGGCGACGGCCACTATGAGGCGGTCGAAGAGCTTGCGGCAGCGGGCTATGATGTCGAGGTGTCCCTTTGTGACGGGGTCGAAAGTTCCCGGGTAGACGGCTATGTGCTTTGTCATGGGCCGGTCTTCCTGAACAGATGTATCACCGTGTCGCCGTAGCGCCGCCTGTCGACCTCGACGAGTCCTTCGGGGCCGGTCTCCACGGGTCTGTGGCGCCACGTCTCGGCCGCCACGAGCGCGCCGTCGGCGAGTATGGAAGAGTCCGCCAGGGCCTTGAGCGTTCCTTCCATGAGTCCTGCGTGGTAGGGCGGGTCGACTATGACGAGGTCGAAGCGTTCGCCGAGCCGTTCGAGGCCGGCTATGGCGGCGGCCGCCGGTTTTGCGAGCACCCGGGCGCGGTCGGCGAGACCGCAGCGCGCGAGGTTTTTTCTCACCGTGTCGAGGGCGGGCTTCGAGATGTCGACGAAGACGGCGCACCGGGCGCCGCGGCTCAGCGCCTCGATGCCCATGGCGCCGCTCCCGGCGAAGAGGTCGAGCACCCTCGCCTCGGACGTTCGGCCCGCGAGTATGTTGAAGAGGGCCTGGCGCACCTTGTCGGACGTGGGCCTTACGCCCCGGGCGGGGCTTGCAAGCCTTCTGCCCCTGAGGCTCCCTCCCGTAATTCTCATCGCCGGGGCCTGTCGCTTATTGCGCCGCCCCCTTCTCGCCGATGACCTTCACGGAGATGAGCCTGGAGCGCGGCCCGTCGAACTCGGAGAAGTATATGTCCTGCCACTGGCCCAGGGCCACCCGGCCCTTTGTCACGGGAAGGGCCACGTTTCCGCCCACGAGAAGCGACTTTATGTGGGCGTCGGCGTTGCGGCCGTACTCGCCCTTGTTGTGGCGGAAGGTGGAGCGTTTGGGGACCAGCTCGCTCATGAAGTCCTGGAAGTCGAGCTCCAGGTCCTTGTCGCTGTTGTTGAGGTGCACGGCCGCCGTCGTATGGCCCGTGGATACGAGCACCATGCCGTCCTCGACGCCGCCCTCCTGTATGATGGCCTCGACCTGCGTGGTTATGCAGACCTCTTCGGTCTCCCTGGTGGTCGTAAGCCTTATGGAGCTCGTAAAGACCTTCATCTATCCTCCCCACCGTTGTGCTCGCCGCCGCGACGCGGCCGATCAGTGTCGGATAAGCTCGGCCAGCCGTTGCGCCGCCTTGCCTCTGAGCACGGCGTCGGCCATAGGGCTCACGGGCGTCTGCTCGATGTTTATCTCCACCACGAAGGCGCCGCGGCCCTTGGCGCTCCAGGCAAGCGACGCCGCCGGCTGCACGACCCCCGAGGTGCCTATGACGAAAAGCAGGTCGGTCCTCTCCACGGCCTGCTCCGCCCGCCGCAGCACGTCGGCGTCGAGGGCCTCGCCGAACCAGACCACGGCGGGCCTGAAGAGAGCGCCGCACCGGCAGCGGGGCGGGAGCTCGAGGGGCACGTCGCGGTTGCGCTCCTCGAGGCCGCAGCCCGTGCAGCGCAGCCGCCAGATGGAGCCGTGCAGCTCTATGGCGTCCCTGCTTCCCGCCTCCTCCTGGAGTCCGTCGACGTTCTGCGTTATTATGACCAGACCCTTCGAGTCCTCGAGGGCCTTGAGGGCGTGGTGCCCGTCGTTGGGAGCCGCCCCGGCTACGACCGAGCGCCGCCAGTCGTACCAGCGCCACACGAGCAGGGGATCGCGCTCGAAGGCCTGCGGTGTGGCCAGCTCCTCGGCCCTGTAGTTGTTCCACAGACCGCCGGCGCCGCGGAACGTGGGCACGCCGCTCTCGGCCGAGAGACCGGCGCCGCAGAGCGCCGCCGGGGCCCGGGCCTCGGCGAGCCTCGCCTTCACCTCTTCAAGCGAGCTTTCCATGAAACTCACCGTCCAGGGGGCCGTCCCCTCCACTCACAGGGGGCTTCAGTCGCAGAACCTGCCCCGCTTGGAGATGATGCCCCTCGTTATGGCGTCGGCTATGACTTCCCGCGCGGCGTGATACATCTCCTCCTCTACGGCTATGCGCCTTTCGCCGCTCCGGGCGTCGAAGAGCGCTATGGGCGCGGCGCCGTGAACCATGCAGTGGATGTGGCGCTCCTCGAGGAGTGTTTCGATGATGCTGGCGTCGCTCTCGTTCTCTATGAAGTATATGTCCCTGAAACGTATCCGTCTTGCCATGGAACTTCAAAGTATAGGGGATAGGCTTTGTTTTGTCAATCATTAAAGGGAAAAGGGGCGGCCCTCAACGTCGAAAAGCCTGGCGCGGCGGTCGGCGGTATGCTACAATATAACGCCGCGGACGCGCGGCGAGGCTTGCCATATGTGTTTTACCAGCAAAAAGGGAAACAACAAGAACCACCCGGTGGAGAAGACGAGGCGGCGTTTCAGGCTCATCTACCTGAAGGCGCTGCGCCTCGACGACCCGCCGCACGCCATCGCCACGGGCGCCGCCATCGGTGTCTTCATGGGCATACTCCCCACCTTCGGCCTCGGCATAATACTGGCCGTCGTCATCGCCGCCCTCGTGAAGGCCAACAAGGCGTCGGCAGTGCTCGGCAGCCTCATCATGAACCCCCTGACGACACCGCTCTTCTGGACGCTGAGCGCCTTCGTGGGGAGCCTCGTCTTCTGGGAGGACAGCTCCGCCATACTGGAGAGACTCCGGGGCGGCGCTCTCATGGACGGACTCGGCTGGGCCGGTCTCGTCTACATGACTGGAAATATCATCGTCTCCACCGTCTTCTCGGTCCTCACCTACTGGCTCCTGAAGAAGGCCGTCGAACGCCACCGCGCCAGGAAGGCCGCAAGGCGCACCGCAAAGGCGGCCCGCCGCAAAACACACCTCAGACTCGTCAAGTAGTCCGGCGCCGAGGAAGACCCTGATTAACCGCCCCGGCGGAACCGTGGGTCTATGACCCTTTAGGAAACTCTGACTTATTGCACTGAGGGAATTTTTTTGTGAAAGGGTTCCCTCAGACTCCCTCCAAAAACTTTTAACGCCCTGCGGATCATCCAGATTTTGCTTGCAAAATCTGGATGATCCGCAGGGAATTGAAAGTCTTTGAAGGGGGCTGGGGGAAACGTGGGCCTATGGCCCTTCTACAGAAAGTTTCCCCCAGCGTAATTAATCGGAGGCTCCCTCAGAGACCGGCCGCCCTCAGCGGCGGAAGACGTTGTAGAAGCAGAAGACGACGAGACAGACGACCGCCCCCCACGACGCGGAGAGAAAGAGCCATCCCTTCCAGCTCACGGGGACCTCCTTTTGCCCCAGGCCCGCTTGACGGCCACGATGTGGGCCATGAGCAGTGCGGCGAGGAAGGTCCTTGTGACCCACACGCCGACCCCCTCCTTTGCAATCACGCCGGGCAGCTGTTCGTAACCCCACGCTACGAGTATGACCATGAGGAAGGCGGGGGTCACGTACTTCATGATGTAGAAGAAGACCCTGGGTATCCGTATGCGGGCGCCCCGGTTTATCTCGGCCCAGGCCTTTTCGGCGCCGAAGACCCAGAAGAAGACAATGACCTCGAAGAGGGCGAGGATGACGAGCCCGAAGGTGCCGGCCCAGAAGTCCATCTCGTCGAGGCTGCCGTCGAGGAAGATGGGCAGGTGGGCGGAGAGGAAGAAGAATATCCCCATGCAGACGACCGAGCGCCGCCGCGTCCAGCCGAACTCGTCTTCGAGAAAGGCCACGGCCGGCTGCGAGAGCGCCACTATGGAGGTGAGTCCCGCGAAGAAGAGCAGAAGGAACCAGAGGAAGCCGAAGACCTGCCCCGCCGGCATGTGGGAGAAGATGGCGGGCATGCTTATGAAGCCGAGCTGGAAGGCGCCGCCCGAGGCGACCTCCCTTGCGCCCTCCACGCCGAAGAATATGACGGCCGAGGTGATGGCGATGGTGGAGCCGAAGACGATCTCGGCGAACTCGTTGAGGCTTGCCGTGGAGAGTCCGTCAAGCGCTATGTCCTCGTCCTTTTTCACGTAGCTTGCGTATGTGAGAATGGCCCCCAGCCCCAGCGAGAGGGTGAAGAAGACCTGTCCGGCGGCGGCGAGCCAGACCTTGCTGCTGAGAAGGCCGCTGAGGTCGGGCTCCCATAGGAATGCGAGCCCCTCGGCCGTCGAGACCGAGCGGCTCGTCGGCGACTCCATGGTGAGGACCCTCACGAAGAGGATGAGCGCCATTATGAAAAGGGCCGGCACGGCCGCCTTGTTGAGCCGTTCTATGCCGCCGGCCACCCCCTTTTCGAGGATGAAGAAACCCACGAGGAGCGTCAGCGCGAATATGAGGTATGCCGCGGGTGTTGGCGTGAGCCAGGTGCCGCCGCCGGCGCCTATGTAGTCGCCGAGATATGCCCGGTAGGGAGCCAGATATTGCTGTGGGGTGACGGCGCCGGCCGCCGCCTCGGGTCCCGGGTAGAGGCCCAGCAGCGAGGCGATGCTGAAAGAGAGCGTCCAGGAGCAGATGTAGGTATAGTATACGAGGATGACCAGCGGCAGGAAGATGCCCAGTATGCCCACGTACTTGGCCGCGCGGTGCTTCCAGAGGGCGTCGAATATGCCCGGCGCCGTGCCGTGGCCCAGGGTCCCGCCGTAGCGGCCCATGCCCCACTCGATCCACATGAGCGGTATGCCGAGCACGAGGAAGGATATGAAGTATGGTATCATGAAGGCCCCGCCGCCGTTCTCGGCGGCCTGGACCGGGAAGCGCAGGAAGTTGCCCAGCCCGATGGCGTTGCCCGCCATGGCCAGTATGAGTCCTATCCTCGATCCCCACTGCTCGCGTCTTCTCGCTTCGTCGCCCATCTTCTCCGTTCTCACCTCACGGGGGTGTATCGCCCATCTCGCAGTGAAGCTTGTAGGCCTGCTTGAGGAAGTCGCGCCGGTTCTTCAGGGATAGGACCTTCCGGCCGGCGTCGTCTCTGTCTATGGTGACGAGGCCGAGGGCCTCGAGCATTCCGAGGGTCTCCATCACGGCGGTCCGCTCGGCGAGGAAGGCGCCGCAGGCCGCCTTGACGCACCGGTCGTAGAGGAGGGGAGCCGCGCCGTGGGCGTCGAGGAGATCGAGCATGTTGCACAGGCCCAAAAAGAGGTCCGGCGTGCGCGATACCTTGGCCGTCGTGCGCTGGAGCCTCTCGACGAGCGCGCCCAGGACGGTGGAGACGATGCTCGGCGACTTCTTCACGGCGGCGACGAAGGAGTCCTTGTCCACCTCTACCGCCTCGACGAAGTCGAGGGCCGTTGCCGTGGCGGTGCGGCGCTGGTCCTTGAGGAGCACGGCCATCTCGCCGAAGACGGAGACCGGCCTGAGCACCGTGAGCACCACGCGCTTTTCACCGCTGCCCACCGAGATCTCCACGCGCCCCTGCTTGAGTATGTAGGCCGACTCGCCGCGGGAGCCTTCCCTGAAGATCACCTCGTTGCTGTAGAATGTCTTTGTCGGGAAGTCCCGGCTCATGGGGCTCCTCTTTGAGGCCGCCGGCCGACGAGAACGGCCATGGCCGCCGCGAGCTCGTCGGTGTTGGCGGCGCTCACGAGCGGTTCCGCCCCGCCGGCAAGCTCCTTTGCCCGGCCGTGAAGCTGCGCGCACGTGGCCGCGGGGCCGTCGGCGGTCGTCTCTATCTCCTTCCACCCCACCCCGTCCGCCCAGCCCGTGCCCAGGGCCTTCATGCAGGCCTCCTTGACGGCGAAGGCGCGGCTCAAGCAGACGGCCCTGTCCGCGGCGGTCCCGGCCCGCTCCATCTCGACGTCGGTGAAGACCCGGTCGAGGAAGGCCCTCTCACGCGCGAGGCGTCTTATCCTCCCGACGGCCACTATGTCGATGCCCAGGCGAATGGGGGCGGCGCCTTTCAAGGCGGGACACCTCCTTATTGTATCCTCTTGTAGTCGTCCTCGATCCTCACGATGTCGTCCTCGCCGAGATAGTCGCCGCTCTGGACCTCCACCACCTCGAGGGGGCCTGCGCCGCTGTTTTCCAGCCTGTGGAGCTCGCCGCGGGGGATGAAGACACTCTCGTTCGCCTCGAGATCGAGGACCCTGTCGCCGCAGCGCACGCGGGCCGTGCCGCGGACGACTACCCAGTGTTCGCTCCTGCTGCGGTGGTACTGGAGGCTGAGTCTGCAGCCGGGACGCACGCCGATGCGCTTGACCTTGAAGCCTTCACCCTCTTCGAGCACCTTGTACCAGCCCCACGGGCGCTCGACGCGGGGATGTTCGATGTGCTCGCTCATGCCCTTCTTCTTGAGCAGGCCCACCATATCCTTTACCTGCTGGGCCCGTTCGACGGGGCAGACGAGGGTGGAGTCGTCGGTGTCGACGACCACCATGTCCTTGAGGCCGATGGTGGCCACCAGGCGCTCCGATGCGATTATTATGGAGCCGCTGCTGCCGATGTCCACGGCCCGTCCCCTCACGATGTTGCCCGCCTTGTCGGTCTTCATCACGTCGCGCAGCGAGCTCCAGCTTCCGAGGTCGGACCACGTAAACGGCGCCTCGAGCACCACTATGCCGCGTGTCTTCTCCAGGATGCCGTAGTCGATGGAGATATCCTCCATGCGCCTGAACTCCCGGGCCGCGTCGGCGCCGTTACGTATCCTTTCAAGCCCCCTGTAGACCGAGGGGAGGTGTTCGGCCATCTCCTCCAGTATGCGGGCGGCCTTCCAGACGAATATGCCGCTGTTCCAGTAGTAGGAGCCGCTGCGGAGATAGGCCCTCGCTTTTTTCAGGTCGGGCTTTTCGACGAACCTCTCCACCGGCCGGGCCGTTATGCCGCCCACGACCTTCTCTTCCCCCCTGCGCGCCTTTATGTAGCCGTAGCCCGTCTCTGGCCTGGTGGGCACGATGCCGAAGGTCACGAGCCCGCCCTCCGCGGCGAGTTCGGCCGCGGCCCGCAGCGCCTTCCTGAAGGCGGCGGCCTCCTTTATCATGTGATCGGCCGGCAGCACGGCCATCACGGCCTCGGGGTCTTCCTTCACAAGGTTCATGGCGGCAAGCCCTATGGCCGGGGCCGTGTTGCGGCCCATGGGCTCGATGACGAAGGCCGGGGCCGTGTCGTCGGCGCCCAGGTGCGTCTCGATGAGCCATGCCTGCTCGGCGTTGGTGACGACGAAGGTGCGCTCGGGCGCCACGAGGGGGCGCAGTCTCTTGATGGTGGCCTTGAGGAGGCTGTCGCGGCCCACGATGCCGAGCAGTTGCTTGGGTGTCGTCCTGCGGCTGAGCGGCCAGAAGCGGGTGCCCACGCCGCCCGCCAGTATGACGCCGTATAGCCTCGCCTTCACTCCCTTTCTTCCTGTCGCGCTCATATGCTCCTCTCCCTGCAATATTTGCGTCACGAGGGAACCTCCGCCGGAGGAACCTCCGCCGGAGGGTCACGCACCCATGGCCGCCCCGGACTCCCGTCCATGCCGGCAGGCCCTCGCGGCGGGCGCCGCAGGGCGCGCCGGCAGGGGGGATGTGGGTCCATGACCGTCGGAGGGTTTTCCCGAAGAAGTCACGTGGCGTCGGCGCCTGCCGCGCAGAGCGCGTCGTCGGCGTCGGTCATCATGCGGACCAGCTCCCGGAAGGAGACCTTGGGGGTCCAGCCGAGCCTTTCGCGGGCCTTCGACGGGTCGCCGACGAGGAGGTTGACCTCCGCCGGTCTGAAGAAGGCGGGGTCCACGACGACGTATCTCTTCCAGTCGAGGCCGAGCCTCTCGAAGGCGAGTTCCACGAACTCGCGCACGCTGTGGGTCCGGCCCGTGGCTATCACGTAGTCTTCGGGGCGGTCCTGCTGGAGCATGAGCCACATGGCCTCCACGTAGTCGCCCGCGTAGCCCCAGTCGCGTTTTGCGTCGAGGTTTCCGAGGCGAAGCTCCGTGGCAAGGCCGTGTTTTATGCGGGCCGCCGTATGGGTTATCTTGCGGGTCACGAAGTCGAGGCCCCGGCGCGGCGATTCGTGGTTGAAGAGGATGCCCGAGACGGCGTAGAGGTCGTAGCTCTCCCGGTAGTTGACCGTTATGAAGTGGCCGTAGACCTTGGCCACGCCGTAGGGGCTTCGCGGGTGGAAGGGGGTGAGCTCTGTCTGCGGGACCTCGCGGACCTTGCCGAACATCTCGCTCGACGAGGCCTGGTAGAACCTGGCCTCGGGCCTGAACTTGCGCACCGCCTCGAGGAGCCTTGTGGTGCCCAGCCCCGTGACCTCGCCCGTGAGGGTGGGCTGGTTCCAGGAGGTGGGGACGAAGGACTGGGCCGCCAGGTTGTATATCTCGTCGGGTCTTATGGTCCGCACCGCCTCGTCCAGCGAGCTCTGGTCGGTGAGGTCGCCCTGGACGAAGTTGATCCTCTCCTTTATGTGCGTTATGCGCGAGAGGGTCTCGGAGCTGGAGCGTCGCACCATGCCGTAGACCTCGTAGCCCTTCCCTATCAGAAGCTCGGCGAGATAGGAACCGTCCTGGCCGGTGACGCCCGTTATCAACGCCCTTTTTGCCATCCGCCCCGCCTCACCCATGCTTGAAGTATAGCGCCGAGAGCGGCGGCAGCGTCATCACCAGCGAGTGGCTGCGGCCGTGGGCCTCGGTGGGCTCGGCGTGCAGGCCGCCGAAGTTGCCCTGGCCTGTGCCGCCGTAGCAGAGGGCGTCGCTGTTGAGCACCTCGCGCCACCATCCCCCCGACGGCACGCCGATGCGGTAGTCGTAGCGCACTACGGGCGTGAAGTTGCATACCACCAGGATCGTGCCGGCGCCGGAAGCGCTCTTCCGTATGAAGCTTACGGTCGACTCCTCCCAGTCGTGGCAGTCTATCCACTCGAAACCCCCGGCTTCGAAGTCCGCTTCGTGGAGGGCCGGCTCGCTTCTGTATAGATGGTTGAGGTCGCGGACCCAGTCCTTTACGCCGCTGTGGACCTTCCAGCGGAGCACGTGCCACTCGAGGCTCTCCGTGTGCTGCCACTCGCGGACCTGGCCGAACTCGTCGCCCATGAAGAGGAGTTTTTTGCCGGGGTGGCCGTACATGTAGCCGTAGAGGAGACGGAGGTTGGCGAAACGCTGCCACTCGTCGCCGGGCATCTTTCCCACCAGCGAGCCCTTGCCGTGAACGACCTCGTCGTGCGAGAGCGGCAGGATGAAGTTCTCGGTGAAGGCGTACCAGATGCTGAAGGTGAGGCGGTCGTGGCGGTACTTCCTGTAGAGGGGATCGGTGGAGAAGTAGTCGAGCGTGTCGTGCATCCAGCCCATGTTCCACTTCATGCCGAAGCCCAGGCCGCCGAGGTAGGTGGGACGCGAGACCATGGGCCAGTCGGTGCTCTCCTCGGCCGCGGTCTGGACGTGGGGAAACTCGCTGTAGACCTGCTCGTTGAGGGTGCGCAGGAAGTGTATGGCCTCGAGGTTCTCGCGGCCGCCGTACTCGTTGGGGATCCACTCCCCCTCCCTGCGCGAGTAGTCGAGGTAGAGCATGGAGGCCACGGCGTCCACGCGCAGCCCGTCCACGTGGTACTTGTCGAACCAGTAGAGGGCGTTGCTTATGAGGAAGGCCCTCACCTCGTTTCTTCCGTAGTTGAATATGTGGCTCCGCCAGTCGGGGTGGAAGCCCTTTCTCGGGTCCTCGTGCTCGTAGAGGTGCGTGCCGTCGAAGTAGACGAGGCCGTGGGCGTCGCCGGGGAAGTGGGACGGCACCCAGTCGAGTATGACCCCTATGCCGGCCTGGTGGAGGACGTCTACGAGGTACATGAAGTCCTGGGGCGTGCCGAAACGGGAGGTGGGGGCGAAGTAGCCCGTTATCTGGTAGCCCCAGGAGCCGTCGAAGGGGTGCTCCATGACGGGCATGAGCTCTATGTGGGTGAAGCCCATATCGAGGGCGTAGTCGCGCAACTGATGGGCCGCCTCGCGGTAGGTGAGCGGCCTGCCGCCCTCTTCGGGCACGCGGCGCCAGGAGCCGAGGTGGACCTCGTAGATCGAGATGGGCGCGCGGAGCGAGTTGCGATCTTTCCTGGAGGCCATCCACTCGTCGTCGCCCCAGTCGTAGTCGAGGCCGTGGACTATGGAGGCCGTGGCCGGAGGGACCTCGCAGCGAAAGGCGAAGGGGTCGCTCTTGTCGGCGCTGAAGGCGCGGTGGCGGCTCTCGATGTGGTACTTGTAGGCCGTGGCCTCGCCGAGGCCCGGTATGAAACCCTCCCAGACGCCCGAGTGATCGGTGCGGCAGCGGAGGGGATGGGCGCCCTTTCGCCAGCCGTTGAAGTCGCCGATCACCGACACCTCTCTGGCGTTGGGCGCCCATACGGCGAAGTAGACGCCCCCGGTGCCGTCCACGTTCATCGTCCGTGAGCCGAGCTTGTCGTAGAGGCGGTAGTGGGTGCCTTCCCTGAAGAGGTATATGTCGTGGTCGGTGAAGGCGCTGACCCCGCCGATCACCTCTCCGGCCGTTCTCTCTCTGTCGGCCATGGACTTCGACATCAGTAGGGGAGCCGGCACTGGGGCCAGACCGAAAGGAGCCGGCCCTTCATGAAGTCTTTTATCTTTTCGAGAAGCTGCGGGCTCTCGGCCTCGAAGCGGAGCACCAGCACGGGCTGGGTGTTGGAGGCCCGCACCAGGGCCCAGCCGCCGTCGAATATTATCCTGAGCCCGTCTATGGTGACCACGTCCCTTATGGCGAGCCCCCCTCGGCCCCCTTCTCCCTCTCCCACGGCCCTGCTGAGCCTTTCGATGACCGAGAACTTCAGCTCGTCGGGACAGTCGACCCTCATCTCCGGGGTGACCGACGTGGCCGGCACGCCCGCCAGGAGGTCGGAGAAGGCCGCCGCGGGCTCGGCGACCCTCTTTTCGGCCAGTATCTCGATGAGCCTGCACGTGGAGTATATGGCGTCGTCGAAGCCGAAAAAGCGGTCGGCGAAGAATATGTGGCCGCTCATCTCTCCGGCCATGGCGGCCTTCAGCTCCTTCATCCTCGACTTTATGAGCGAGTGGCCCGTCTTCCACATGACGGCCCTGCCGCCGGCCTTCTCTATCTCGTCGTACATGACCTGCGAGCACTTGACCTCGCCGACGACGGTGGCGCCGGGCATGGTCCTGAGTATGGAGCGCGAGAAGATTATCATGAGCTGATCGCCCCAGATGATCGAGCCCTTCTCGTCGACGACGCCGATCCTGTCGCCGTCGCCGTCGTAGCCCACGCCGAAGTCGGCGCCCTCGCGCTTCACGCTGTCGATGAGCTGGGAGAGGTTCTCCTCCACCGTGGGGTCGGGGTGGTGGTTGGGGAAGGAGCCGTCGGGGTCGCAGAATAGCTCCGTGACCTCGCAGCCGAGCCTTCGCAGAAGTTTCGGGGCCACGAGCCCGGCCGTACCGTTTCCGGCGTCGATCACCACCTTTACGGGGCGCTCGTTGCCGGCCACGTTTATGTTGTCCGCCACCCAGTCGATGTAGCGCGAGATGATGTCCGTCGTCTCCACGGAGCCCGGCGCTGCGGCCGGTGCGGCCGGCGGAGGCTCCTCTCTCATGATCTCCTTCAGCTCCTGGATCTCCTCGCCGTGGATCGTCTCCTTGCCCACGCTGATCTTGAAGCCGTTGTACTCGGGGGGGTTGTGGCTGCCCGTTATCATGATGCCGCCGTCGAGCCCCAGCGAGTGGATGGAGAAGTACTGGAGCGGCGTCGGGCACTCGCCGAGGTCCAGGCAGTCGAGGCCGGCCGAGGTGAGACCCCTGACGAGGGCGTCCCTGAGCCTGGCGGAGCTCTTCCTCACATCCCGTCCCACGCTCACGCGGGCCTTCTCGGCCCCCCCCTTTCGGCGCAGGAGCACGGCGTAGGCCCTGCCCAGGGCCTCGGCGACCTCGACGGTAAGGTCGTCACCGAAGATGCCGCGTATGTCGTACTGGCGGAAGATATGGTCCGAGATACTTTGCATTTGGAATAC
The DNA here is from genome assembly GCA_011375175.1 of Deltaproteobacteria bacterium. NCBI lineage: Bacteria > Pseudomonadati > Myxococcota > Myxococcia > Deltaproteobacteria bacterium. The sequence continues at coordinate 25,997 of DRME01000088.1, forward strand.
TCCTCGCTTTGGTGGCGCCGGCCTGCCTTTCAGGACCGTTGCGGGCGGTCTGTGCCGTCGCGGCCGCCCTTCCTGAGTCCGGCGAAGAACTCCCTCAGAAGGGTGCCCGACTCGTCGCCGAGGACGCCGCCCGTGACCTGGACGCGGTGGTTGAGCCGTCTGTCGGCCGGGATGTCGTAGAGGGAGCCGCAGGCCCCGGCCTTGGGGTCGAAGGCGCCGAAGACGAGCCGCTCGACCCTTGCGAGGACGACGGCCCCTATGCACATGAGGCAGGGCTCGAGCGTGACGTAGAGGACCGTGCCCGCGGCGCGCCAGCCGCCGAGCTTCCTTGCGGCCCTGCGAAGGGCCACTATCTCGGCGTGGGCCGTGGGGTCGGCCGCCGTCTCCCTGCGGTTGTAGCCGCGGCCGATTATCTCGCCCTCGCGCACCACCACCGCTCCCACGGGCACCTCTCCCATGCGTGCGGCCTTGCGCGCAAGCCTTAAGGCCTCGGCCATGAACCTCGAGTCTTCGGGCCCCGTCTTCGTCTCCTTCCGCATGGGGTGGCGCCGGCCGGGGCGCGCTCTGCGCCGCGGCGGCCCGCGAAGTGACAGTTCCCTGTAAGTTACAGTAAAAAGGCCCTCCTGTCAAGGCCGCGCGCACGCCCGGGCGGCCGCCGGCGGCCCCCGGAGCGCAACACCGGAGTTGACCGGGGGTTGACCGGACTTATTGATAATGATATTTAATATCATTTAGAGCCCGTTCGGCACCCGGCGGCCGGGAAGAACGGGCGGGAGACGGCGAGCTTTCCGCCGAGGGAGGCACGCTTGCGGGATGGAGATATTTTTTGAGATGGGAAAAGGGTTTGCTGCTGTCGCCGTCCTGTGGCTGACGGTCCTTGCGCAGGCCGTCTTCTCCGGCGCGGTCCGGGCCGCTCCGGCCCCCGGCGTGTCGTCTCTCGAGGAGAGGATCGGCAGGCTCGAGCGGCTCAACTCCGAGCTTTACCGTACGCTTGAGGAAAAGAAGCGTGCCGGCATGTTGCGGGAGATAGCCGAGAACGTGACGGTCGGCGGGCTCGTCGAGGTGGAGGCCGCGGCGGACCGCAACGACCTCTACGGCCACAGCTCCGACGTGGTGCTCGCCACCGTCTCCATCGGGCTCGACGCCCGCATAAACGAGCACATCGAGGGCCGCGTCCTGCTGCTGTGGGAGGAGGAGCAAACCGAGCCAATGGAGGTGGACATCGGCACCGTAAGGTTCATCGATCCCTCGGGGGCGAGCCTCACGGGCGGCAGGATGTACCTTCCCTTCGGCGTCTACACGTCCCACTTCATAAGCGATCCCATGACGCTTGAGCTCGGCGAGACGCGCCGGTCGGCCCTCCTCGCGGCCTACGAGAACGACTTATTCGAGGTTTCGGCTGCTTTCTTCACCGGCGCCGTCGACGGCGCCGCCTCGGGCGGCGGCATCGACGACTTCACGGCCGCCCTCACCGTGACGCCGGCGGCCGGCGTCATCGTCGGCGGCGCCTACATATCGGACCTCGCCGAGACCGGCGCGGACCTTACCGGCCTTGCCGCCTCGGGCGGAGCCCCGGCGCGCGCCGTGGCGGGCTATGACCTCTTCCTGACGGCCGGCACAGGCGCCCTCCTCTTCGACGCCGAGTACATAGGGGCGGCCTCGCGCTTCGATCCCGCCGACCTCGACGCCGACGGCGACGGACGCGGCGACAGACCTTCGGCCCTCAACGTGGAGCTCGCATGGAACCTGAGAGAGGACCTGGAGCTCGCCGCCAGGTACGAGTCGTCGCGCGAGCTCCCCTCACTCCCGGCAAGACAGTACGGCCTCGACCTCACCTGGAGGCTTCGCCCCAACGCCGCCCTCTCCGTCGAGTACCTCCACGGCCGCTACCGGGGCGGCGGGGACAGGGACCTCGTCTCCACCCAGCTCTCCATAGAGTTCTGAGCCTCATCGCAAAAAATATTTCTTGAAACCGTCGTTCCGTGATATTAAGGAAGCCCTGATTAAGGAAACTCTGATTAATGACCCTGGGGGAAACTTTCTGTAGAAAGTTTCCCCCAGACCCCCTTCAAAGACTTTCAATACGAGTTGGTTTCCCCCTGTTTTGCCTGGCAAAACAGGGGGAAACCAACTCGCATTAAAAGTTTTTGGAGGGAGTCTGAGGGAACCTTT